>JAHCMJ010000111.1 GCA_019192485.1 Cyclobacteriaceae bacterium HetDA_MAG_MS6
ATACCCTTGTCACTGTCATAATGGAACTCCGGGAAATCATCCCATATCGGTTTACCGTCCCTGGTGCGAACTTTGGTTTCATATCTAAAGTCTACAGTATGGGGCCTGTTATCAATGCTGCTAACCGATACCCGATACTGTGGCGTGATGGTGTTCATCACGAGCAAGTGCGCTACTTCAAGCCGGACTCCCTGCGGAAGGTCGTAGGAAGTAGTGATAAGTCCTGATTTTAAATCCGTTTTGCGTCTCCAGTTTTTAGCTGTGTAAATAAACAACCCCGGAGCAATGCGTTGACCATCTACGATGATGGAGAAGGACATATATCCTAGAGGCATCTGACTTACCGGGTACTTGCCGATATCATCCCAGCCAAGATGGTTGCTATGCATCCTTTTATGGAAGACGTAGAGGTCATCAGCTGTACCTCCATTTGAGGGGATCCATTTGGTGGAAAGGTCAAAGTTGATGGACTGGAATCCGGTGGCATCCAGACCGTAAAAAATGATCCCGGAACCTGTATAGGCAGGGAAGGAAAAATTATCCGGAAATACGTCCGATTCCTCGATAATTTCCCATGGCGTGACGGAAGTGACAAGCGATTCCTTAAAAATGTTGGGCTGTGTTTTTGCTATGAAAACGAAACAGACCAGAACCATCGTAAATAGTTTTCTAACAATCATGCTGCTTCCAGGAAGGTATGTGTTACACCAGAGAAAGTAGGTTCTGGTCCTGATGACATTGTTTTCTTCTACTCTGAGTCACTCTTAGAGGACTCTGAGACCACTCTAAATTTAGAAATCCAAAAAATCTCGGATAGTCATAAATGTCAGATCCCTACAGAAAACTGAGCCATAGATAACCGGTAAAAGTCACAAAACAAAGCCCATCACGCCATATAAGTACGATGTGTGGACTCTAGTAAAGAAACTCCTTTTTGTCACTCAGAGTCCCTTACAGGTGACTCTTAGGAGGTTGCAATTCCTCAGTGTACTGATTCTGCCATTTACTCTTGTAGGTCTTTACATATCTCTTCATTTTGTCCCTAAATTGTGTAAACCTATTTCAGGACGAGACAGGGTGTCGCTGGACTACCTGGTGGGCAATACAGATATGGAACTGGATAAAACGGTGATTGATCGAGTAGTTGAGATTCAGAGCTTGCCTGATGAAGATAAAAGCCCCATCCTTTACACACTAGATAATCTGCTCCAAAACGCTCGCACTAAAAAGGCTTTCGCAAAATAAAAACCCTCACATCTATGCAAGAGCTTATCATTATAGATCATTTGTTACAGTTAGACTCCATAGGCTATTATGAAGTATAGCAAAGGGGCATAAATCAGTATCGCAATGATTAATGGAGTCCATACAGATCTCTTTCTAAATTTCAGGTTCTTTTCCACTTGATTGACCCAAAAAATCTTCTCTATTAAGTAAACTCCAAGCATACTAATCAACACTGTTAATGTGGAGTTTTGATCTAATAGATTAAGCACCGTTATTTGGACTCCTGAATAGATAAAAGAAGCTATTAAAACTCCCCAAGCAAGTTTGGTCTTATTGAGTGTGCGTAAGTTCATAGCTAAAAGGATTCCTCCGAAAAAGACAGAGAATAACGCCCCATAAACTAAAATGAACTTGGAATGATAAAGTAATGGAGCACTCGGATCGTCGGTTACATTCGAAGCTTCCTTAGCTTGTATTTGTACTTTTTCCGTCTTTACTGGCTCTGGCTCTCCAGGAATATCATCTTCCGATATTTCACCTCGATGTTTAAGCTCCCAAGCTGCAGCTAATTGAGCATCCCTTTGATAATCATTATTTCCTACAATATTTTCTAGTTCACTAGTGCTCTTTTCTGCAAATTTCTTTGAAAAACGATTCTGTTCAGTCATATATAAAAATAACTACCAACGTATCAAGAAGATTCATTCTTTTACTTCGAATCAGTAGAAGCAAAAAGCTTTTTTTTCCTCACGAACTTGACTCCTTTAATTTGATCAGTAATCTTATCAACTTTAGGAGTAAGTAAACATGTCAAAACGACCTTTTCTCCAGATTTCATATCAATCCGAGCAAAATTGTAAAACTCCAGTGGTGACACTGGAATACCACCTCTATCCAGACTGGCAGCTTTGAACAAAGTCACACATTCCATGCTTTCAAAACTATAATCTATTAAATCAGAGCCCTTAGCTATGGTCAAACGGTCATTGTATAATTTCACAATTTGTCCATGGTTTTCAACCCAATACTCAATATGAAGGTATAAGGAAGGAATAAAGAAAACCCCATACACTCCAAAAGCCACCAAAATCGACTGAGCATCCAGTCCAAGAACATAACAAACAACGCAAATTGCTAATGATGTCTGCCATAGAAAGCCTAGAACTTTCATGTGGTTCTTAAAAGTTATAGAATAACTGTCTTTCATTTTTAACGAATTGGAAAAGTAGGATTTGCCGGAATATGGATTAGGACATACGAGTCTATAAACTCATTGACTTTATCATAAGCATATTCTGCAGCTTGAAAAACTCCACCTACTGCAGCTCCAGCTACTGTTCCAGCTGGCCCCCCAAACTCAGTTCCAACTAGTGCTCCGACTCCAATTGCAGACAATGTCCCTGTTGTTCTAAAACCAAACCTTTCCATAGTTAGACCCCCATCACTAACAGCCTGGGCATTAATTGCAACCGTAACTAAAGCGGCAGCTGTACCTGCTTTGCCTGCAACAGTTCTAACCGCTCCGAGCTTACCATATGTGCCAACAACTGGCCCTAAAGCAGGTGTTCTTGAAAACCCAAGTTGGCCAAGACCAATTACACCTGAACCAGCACTTGCCGCAGTTGAAGCGTCACCTAAATTATCTCCGAGTTCGGGATGCAATAAGTTCTGGTCTAGTCCACCAATCCCCCCATTTGCTTGATCAAATACTTCAAACTTTCCATTTTGAATTTTTCTTACCCCTACTACCTGACCATTCTTCACAATCCGCAATTCCCCATCACCATCTTCATCAATATCAATATCCAATTTCCATATATCTTCTTCGTCATCTCTTTCGTCATCTTCATCTCCTGTAACACCCATCCCCAAAATATCTCGGTGAAGCACTGGATTATTGACGGCATAGGCATATGCAGATTGATAACTGTATTTTTCTGCTAAAAGGTCCACACCCATAAACCTACCCAACTCCGGGTCATGCATACGTGTATTAAAGTCCAAAACCCGCCACTCTTTCTGTTCTTCTTTACCATTAAACTTAAAAAGATTCTCGCTACTTCCAGGTAAAGATGCATTCCAATGATTAAAACTCAACCCAAAGGGATAGTAATCATCCCGCTGGACAACATCGGTGCTCCTTCTGTTTTCTGCTCTACTTATAGTCACTTGTAAGTCATCATAGTAAGCATAGTGGTTTTCAGTAGTCGTATTGAGTCGGACGATCAGACTTCCATCACTTGGCATAATTAGATTCGACGCTGACACCTGATGCCAATTGTTTTTGGCTCCGGCCACTGTCAGTGTAGTCAACAAATTAGGTGTGATACTACCGGTGGGTCTGTGATAAATGCTCACTTCACCTTCTCCCTGTGATCCCTCGTTGACCCAGCCATGCACATCCACTTGATCCCCATGCTGGACTGGATAATATTCCTCGTCATAGTCATCTCTAACACGTAAAGATGAGGGTGCGCTCCTAAACAAGTCCGTTGTAATATTACCTTCTTCAATGTCAAACTGAGGATTATCACTACCGTCAAATTGATAATTGAAGATCTCGTCGATCCATTGTGTGGTGCTGCTGCCGCGGGTAAATGTCACCCGGTTATTACCTAAATGATCTCTTAGATCAAAATCATATGCGGCGCTGGCAAAGCGATACCTACCTTCCTGATGTTGTACGAAATCAAGATTGCTGTTCCGATACTGCAGCCCGCTAATGTAGTCAGTCATCACATCAGACCCGGAAGATGGATCGAAAAGTTTCCTGAGTTTGATACCAGCAGCACTATAGGTATAGTGAATAGTCCCTCCACTAGTAACCACCGTTTCCGGCAGGTTGAGATGGTTGTAGGTGATACTGGAAATACCTTTATTGGCATCGGAGGTCATGTTTCCGTTGGCATCATACACGTATTCGTTTTCTTGCAGACCTTCAGAACTAGCCTCATCAAAACTCATCCCCACGTCCGGTTCAGAATCGCTAACGCTACTCAATAGATTACCATGCTAGTAAGCGTAATCAAGGTTATCCACCTGATTACCATCGAAATTCCTTTTCAAGCTTTTAATATTACCATTCAAATCGTATAGAATAGTATTATCAGCACCGTTGCCAAATACGTTATAGTGATTTGCTCGATTGAGACTGGTGTAGGTCGCTTTCTTCAGCCTGTTGAGCGGGTCGTATTTAAAACGATAAGTCTGGGCATCATCATTTCCTGATCCAGCTACGGACTTCCAACTTATCTCGCCAATGTTTCCATTGTACTGTTGATGCCCACTACTAGCATCAGCGTATTTTAGTTCCATACCGAATACATCACTCACATCATTGAAGTCTGTACCTCCATTAATTGACTGTAGCCATCCTTTGATGTTGTAAGTGTAGTCTTGCTTTTGTGCCTCTCCTACATCCTTTACCTCTAGCTCTCCAATATCATTGTAATGATGTGATACCAGTAATATTTCATTGGCAGGGTCAGTACCCATCCTATGGTAATGATTGGTAACCCTATTCAGGTGATCGTATTCATACCGATCCACAACTACAGTCGTCTGACCACTCGCTACATGTTCCCTTTGCGTTTGACTAATTAAGTTCAGTACATCATTTACATAGGTATTGGTCCAGGTATCCGTACCACCCAGGTGATTTTCCTTGACGTTTTGAACCAATCGGAACCTTATATCATAATATAAAACTTCATCAAGAAAATCGTTGCTACCTAATACTTTAGTCTTGATACCGGTAGGCAGGGTCCTGGCTCTTGCTACCGCACCAGTCGGTGAAGAAACGGGAAGGCCCCACTCTGGCAACGTCATGAAGTTATAGTTGTCATAATAACTAACCGAAAGCACTTCAGGTATCGTTCTGGCAAAATTTGTATTGTCATATCCCAATAAATCTGCCCCTGTATTTCCGATAAAAGTAGTGGTAAAGTTATAGCTAGGGTCAGTATCAACCAGTTGTTGGACTTCATGCCTGGACCCTGTCAACTGGACCTGACCTGTTAGCACCGGTCGATTAAGTTCATCATACTTGGTGAATAGCCACTCACCAGTAAGCTGATTCCCATTGGTTGTAGCTAAAAAGTCACCCGTAGCATGAAAGCCATCAGTAAGTGTTAAAGAACCTGAAGTAATGACATAGTTGGTATTGGGAATGTATGCACTTGTGCTTTGGCTTGAGGTGACCTCTATCAAACTGCCTCCTCTCTGGTTGCCATCTTGAGTTAGTACTAACCGGTCCCTGTTATCATATACCATATGAGTAGGTGCTATGCCCGGCATCTTTTTCTCAATCATTCTTTGGCGCTTGTCATACCTGTATTGAAAAAACCAATCATTACGAAATACGGGATCATCCAGCTTACTCCAATCCAGTAAAGCCTCTTTAGAAGCTTCGGGAGGAATAATGAAAGTAAGGTTCCCATAGTCATCATAGACATAATATGTTTTGGCAAAAACAGTACCTGCTTCATTGGCCTGTGAAGATTTGCAAACCATTTGCTCAAGCTTGTTGGTGTACTCTATCACTTGATGATCATTTTGATCTGTGGTGATCGTCACTTTGAGTGCGCCATTGCTATAGTAACCTAACCGGGAAAGTTGATTTGTACCCGCTGTAAAAACTATTTCATCTATCTCGTCGGAAGCGTTGCCTGGCCTGTAGATTGTACTTATAGCTTTGACCGCATCTCCAGGTAAACGTGACTCAATAGGCCGGTCAAGCATATCTACTCTAGTATAAGCATAAGCATCGGACGCATTCTTCCTACTCAGATAATATTGATTAGTCATATTATAAACATCTGACATCAAACGATCAGTACTATTAATAATAGGCAAAGGCAAGAACTCTTCTCGGCTACCATCACTGCCATATCGTATGGCCGATGTACTGTTTAGCATCCCCTCGGGAGAAGCTCCTCTTACCATGACCTGACTCATTCTGCCTAGTCCGTCGAAATGTGCGGTGGTTTGCTGCGCATCTTGTATAGCCATATCCGGCTTAACTAAGGTCTGATCTAATATCGGAACCCTGGGGGTATAAGTACGGATAAAATTGCTTTTACCTGATTGGGCATGCGATCCGCAAATAGTAAAAACAATCAATACTAAGGATACTAAATACCCTTGTTTTCTGGAGAATTTAAAATTATTCATGGGTACTTGCATTATTAGTCGATTTCAAAAGAACCAGAGTAAGTTGATAACCCGGTATTTAAATTGGTGATCTTGATGCGATAATCACCAAAAGCCAGAGCCGGTGGATCCCATAGATATGGTGAATTGTTTGTTGAGGTTACAATGACCGGACCGCTTGTTTCCTCTTCTCCCATATATTCTAAGCGAACATGACTACATGAACATGTCCAATGGATCTGGATGTTGTTGCCCTGATCAAAAGAATCACCTGCTTCGGGTTGAGAAATGGCGGACCACTCAGTCGTAGCCTGTCCTTGCAATGGGATAAGACGATCAGCTTCTTCTGTATTGAAACGAATTTTCATCTCACCTACATGAGAACCAGCCGCAGTGGGTTGATAGGTGACTTGAAAGTTTTGACTAGCACCTTCAGGAATAACTCCCGTTGTCCAATTTGTGGAAAAAGTTCCCGAGCCTAGTATAACTGGGCTATATACAGTAACCTCCTCTGTGCTATTATTTACTATTGTGAAATCTCGAACTGCTAATCCATCATTTACTGTAGATATCAGACCAAAATCAAGTGAGTTGGTGGTTACATACGAATCCGCATATTTTAATCTGGTAGACTGAATGATATAATCTTCCTGATCTCTTACAGTGGACAACTGGCCCAGTTTATATTCAAATTTTTGTGTGATCCCTTTTGGGTCTGTCGTCGATAACATGCCTACAGCAGGCTCATAGGAGTTGCTAGTCATTAAAGCGTCCTGTGGGTAAAGTCGCAACTCATCAACTATCTCATTATTTGAAAATGATTGCAACTGGACAAGATTCGTATTATTAATGAGCTTAAAATTCATTACCACTTTTGTCCATCCCGAACTCAAAGCCTCTTCCGTAGTGCTTGTAACTCCCGGGTCTTGGCCGGAAAGTGTGACCACGGGGTTACCCTTTTTCCAGTATGATAACTCATAATCACCTAAGGGTAGATTATCAGTGTTCACCCATCCATTGGTCATCGAATATTTACCCGTGTAGGGATCACCCACGTAATTAACTCCTGGAGAAACTGACCAATTTCCCGGGTCCAAGCCATCCTCAAAGCTTGTATAAGCTATCTCATCAGGTTCGGCGTTTTCTACAGATGCTATGACGTATTGATTGTGATACCCCCTAAGCATGGAAGTTGATATATTTCCTTGCGTCTCGTAACTAACTACATTACCATCAGTATCGTACTTGTATAAAACATCCGGAAGTGCTTCTCCTCTTTTGAAATGTTCGCTATGATCTAGCTGAATGGTATTGCTAATGCCATCAAAAACAAAGTGATTATTGATCTCTTCTATAAGTACTCCATCCCTGGCGTAGCCCTGAGATACGGGAATACTAATCAGGTTACGATTCACCATTTCCTGCGGAACAGTGATCGGCAAGCCACTTGAAATTGGATACTTAAAAGTAGTAACATGTGACAACCCCTCATTATCATCATAAGATTCTGAAGAAATCTGAAGATTGTCATAGGTATAGTCCGTGATTACACTGTGAATGCTGTTTGTCTCCGGGCTATGCATGGATCGTTCGGAGCTGACCAAATACTTCCACCCAGTCTTGTAAATGAGGGGTCCGTAGTGTGGTCTACGGTAATGCAGTGGTGTCGGATGGGTAACGTAGGCAGGATGATCATGTCGATAGAAAAACCCTCGTGAAACTGTTTGTATATCAGAAACCCCATAGGTGTTTACAGTTTCACTGATTTTATTGCCATTCTCATCAAGAACAGTCTGATTTAGTAAAAAGCCTCTAGTCCAATCTATTGAAGGGTTGGGCGGGTATGGATAACCCCCTTCAGCCTGAAACTCATTATTACCACAATGTCGATCATATTCAAAATCCTGGCTGGTAGTGGTGTATGCGGGTGCATTTTCTATTCCCAAGTATACCGGAATATCATATTCACTTACCGTTTTACCTCTTCCTACTACTTCTTCAGTTACTTTTCCATAAACGACATAGCTTCCTTGAGATACCTCGATTCCATTAATGGGTGTAGATTGGAATTGCCCAAGGCTTTCGATATCATGTACCGTTAGGTTATTACAAGAGATGGTGTACTCTGTTGCCCTTGGTGTGAAATAGACATACTCAGGAAGTGAAAGTATCTTACCCGATGAGGCTCCATTGTCATCGTAGAAATACCGTTTAATAATTGGCTCCGAGCCTTCAGCTGTTGACGTGATCTCCTTGATCCGTAGCCCGGCACCATCAATATCCAGACTACCATCAAAATCTTCATATTTTGAAGACCTGAAGGTATTCAATTCGTAATCAAACATTACATGACCTCCTGTTGGATATTGAATCTTCTCCAGAACCCCGGCTTTAGCCGCCAACGCATCTGAGCCTCTATCACCTGTTACTAAGGCTGATCTATTTAAGAACATGTCATCTTCATTGGAAATATTCCCGGCACCAGAAATTATATTTTCAGTTCCTACGTAAGTTCCAGTTCTTCTCGGTAATGCTGAAAACATACTTGCTTTCTGTGGGTCCATCGGATCGCTAGGATAAAAATACAGTTGGGGTATGAGGGTTCGAGACTGATTTGCATTGTAATACCCCCAGATATCTTGCTCAGCAGAGAGTTTAGAAGGTAGGTCGGTCTGGTTATATTCAAAAGTATATGGTGGCTTCTGACTATAGTTACCATTAGAGTTCCGGTATTTCTCTTGAACGCTATTCAGGAATAGCCTTCGATAAGCCCATTGATCTGACGAAGGTAAGCTTCCAATTCCAGGGGATTCCTCATAGTAAGTATTGAAATCCACTTCCTTTATCAATAGTCCAGTACTATTATAAACCCCTATTTTATCCAGAAGCTTCGTATTTGAATTTACCGACGGGTCGGGCAGGTTATCCACGCACTCCTGAGTATCATACCAGGCAACATAAGAAGGTTTTATATCTAACCTGTTGCCTCCAGACGAAAATAGAACATACCCGTTTGGCCAGTCTATTCTGCTGAGGCGTTGAGTTTCAATGACATGTATCGATTTACTTATTTTGGTGTTACCAGCAAAATTGATGTTATAGCTTTCAACAGGGTTTGAAAGCCTAAGCGTGGTTTCGGGGACATAACTGAAAGAAATACTATCTTCTCTACTTGCAGAAACAATTGCTGTTAAAAACCAGGATGAGATGTATTTCCTATTGTGCAAACTTCCAGGAACTCCTTGTGTTCTCCAGGCAAGAGATGGCCGAGACAAGTACAAAGAGTTCTGGAACGGTAAAGAACCGGTCCATCGAGGAAAAATCTGTAACCGATCTCCGTTGGTGCCATTTCCATTACAATTTTCTGTTGTCTCATATTTCCTAAATCTATAGATAACTCCATTGTCAGATGTTACATCAAAGCCTACTATCTTGCCATTTAATCCTATAGCCTCAGCGTCCAGCGTTAATTCTTCCTCGAGATTGCATTGTTGATCTGCTTGCCGCTCAAACAGTCTGGAATTAGGACCATATATAATTGTAATTTTGTGGTTAGAATGAGGGATTTTTTTAATATTCCCGTCTTTATCAAACATAAATCTACCAGAAATCCCAGGGGCACTGTAATCATAAATATCGGATGACATATCATACCCATTACCCAGCATCGTACGATAGCGATGGTTCATATTCGCATCTGTTCCCTCTCCCGGAAATGGGCTTAAAGCCGAAAGGTAATCTTTCAGGCTTGATTCTATCAAGGGATCTCCTCTAACACCGTCATCATAGTTAGTCAACAATTCAAAAGAAAAAGAGCTCCCATCATACAACCATCCCGTGTAAGGTGACATGTCAAATCCCAAGTTGCCCACGTGAACAGAAAAGAGGTTATCATCTGCCCTATCTATTACTTTCCTAGTTACTGCTCCACCTGCCATCAAGGACCAACCATTACCTGCCCAAGAACCAACATCTTCAACCTTTACTCCGGAAGCATGATAGCTTAATCTTATCGGGACGGTCAGGTCTTTATAGTCAATTTGATAGATAGGAATATTAATCTGAGGTAGGCCAGTGTATAAATTAACTGGCTGATCTACGTATTTCGTAAACTGCGCAGAAGTAGGACTTGCAGGGAGCGTATAGTTTGCAACTCCATTTCTAAAATCAAGCTCCTGCGAGAAAGAGCAATGGCCTAACCAAAGCAACAAGCATGATAATGAAATTAGTTTTTTCTTCATTTTAATGGGGGACATATTAAAGATTTAAAGTATCGGATTTATGATTTGTTAAGAGATAACAGAAAGTGATTTTAATTTCCGGAATTCTTTTTGGCTTCTCTAATCTCCTTCTTCAACTCAATCACGTGCAAAGTCAACTCCTCCACCTTCTCTAGTAGCAACCTATTCATCTCGCCGAGTTCGATTCCTTCCTCTTCTACCTGCTCTGCAGAGGGCATTTCCGGTAGTCGATGATGAGCCCTTATGAAAGACTCCGTCTCTTCCAATGACCGCAATTCATAGTCTTCATCAAAAACGTAATCCGGCCAATTGGCAGCTTCTACTTTCACCTCTTTGGAGCGGATCGTGCCATTGACTTCTAGTTTTTCAGAGGGAGTTGTCGTGCCAATGCCAACTGAACCAGCTTCTTGAACTAAGAAAACGCGTTCGCCAGACACAACTAATGGATACCGATCAAAGGTTGTTCCTCTGTAATCATCAAACCATATTTTGAAATAGTCTCCGGAAACATTATCTCGCAACCGAAAAATGACGTTCATCCGATCTGATTGTAACTGCTGAGTAAGTATTCCGAACCCATCGGAGGCAACCGGAAACCATAAGTGAGTTTTGCTCTGAGTACCATTATGTGAAACAGTTGAAAAGTTGACTTGATCATTGAACAAGACTGTACCATCAACTCTGAGTTGATAACTCCCTGGATCACTGATACCAATTCCAATTTGATCCAATGTGTGGGACTTTGCTCCATCATCAGTCCATTGAGCCCATAGACCTATGGATATTGACTGAACTACTAAGAGGACACTTAGCTTTTTCATATTTATATATTAATTTTTTTCGAGTACCTCTAATCTCCTTTCAAGAAGTTGGTTTTTTCGCTCCTGTGTTTTTAACTTTTCTAGTAATTCAATCACATGCAAAGTCAACTCCTCCACCTTCTCTAGTAGCAACCTATTCATCTCGCCGAGTTCGATTCCTTCCTCTTCTACCTGCTTTGCGGATGGCATTTCAGGTAATCGATGATAGGTCCTTATAAAAGACTCCGTCTCTTCCAAGGATCGGAGCTCATAGTTTTCAGCAAAAACGTAATCCGGCCAACTTTCTGAAACCCGCACATTAACTTCTTCCATTATGGCTTTTCCGTCTACTGCAAAATGATAACCTGATGGAACAGACTGAGAATTGATTGCTACCTTTCCGCCAGCACTAGAGCCATACAAAGTCAATGGTACGGTCGCATTGGCATTGATTCCACCTCCACTCTCTGTATCTGTATTTACAAAGCGATAAATCATTTTAGAACTCGTTTCATCATTTCTATAATGATGAAAAACGACTCCGTCCTGAACAAAAGTTGATATTGATTCATTGTCTGAAGCATGCCTCCTAAGCGTAAATGGCCTGTTGTTTTCTGGGTAATCATTATATGATCCCCATGTGTTGTTCACCGAAACTATTGGCTTGCCATTAGAACCCCCTCCTACAGATAACATACTGCCATTTCCAGTAACACCTATAGAGACATTATCAGAGGTTGTCAGTTCACTACCACTATCGGTCCATTGGGCGAAGCAGATATGGCCTATTATGCTGACCACAATAGCTAAAAGTAATCTATTCATATGTCACTCATTTTATCCAAACGTTCGACGAGCATTTGGATGATTTTATCTTGATTTTCTATTTTTTGATCTTGCTCGATTTGATGTCGTATTAAACTTTTCACTTTCTCCTTTAATTGACCATTGGCCTTTAGCTCTTGGCCTTTTGTCAGTTGAAGTTCTAGTTGACCATTCTTTTTCTCGAGACCGATTACATGCAGCGTCAACTCTTCCACCTTCTCCAGTAGCAACCTGTTCATCTCACCGAGTTCGATTCCTTCCTCTTCTACCTGCTCTGCAGACGGCATGTCAGGTAGTCGGTGATGAGTCCTTATGAAAGACTCCGTCTCTTCCAATGACCGCAATTCATATTCTTCGGCAAAAACGTAATCCGGCCAGTTGGCAGCTTCTACTTTCACCTCTTTGGAGCGGATCGTACCTTCCACTTCGAATTGTGTTCCGTACATTCCATAACGACTATTGACATCGTAAGTCGTTCCGGTTTCGTTAATAGAATTGTGAAAAGGTTGGTTGTTATATACTAAGCTCACATTCCCATGGTAATAAGCTTTAAAAGGAACGTTGTATACATGGGAGCTACCCATCTGTATCCAAATTGATACCTGGTTATTGCTTATCCCGGAGCCCGAAGTATGTACTAGCTTTACGTCCTTAATACTTTTCTGTCTTCCATAAAAAGTAATTAGGTTGATATCGTAAGATCCTTCAATTCCAGAACTTCCATTTCTTATTGAGATATTCACTTGCTGTCTGGAATCTCCGTGCTTAGCATTCCAGGGATAAAAATCCAATGTGAGATTGGCATCATTCCAGTTACCGTTCAGTGTTATTACACCTAGCTTTATCCACTTGTTAGTGCTGTGAGAATGATTTGTAGATGTACCAAATAAGCCTGACCTCATAAGCGTGCCATAAGTACCTCTTAAGACAAAATCACCAGTGACATCTAGGTTTGTTTCTGGATTTGCAGTTCCAATCCCTATAGCGTTACTTGTTGACCAAGGAGTATTAGTTTGTGCTAGCAGAGCATTACAAATCGAAAAAGTCATTACTAAACTTAAAATAGGCAGGGCGATCACTTTCTTAAAATGATCCCCGCAAAAAGACGGTATTCGCATTTTTCAAAAAATTAGAACAATCAACAAAAAAGCATATCCGGTAAGAGGCATGGCGAGCATCTTGAAGGACAGTTGCTTTGGAAATTTGACTTCAATATGAAAAACAATTT
>JAHCMJ010000112.1 GCA_019192485.1 Cyclobacteriaceae bacterium HetDA_MAG_MS6
GATCAAGGGACGAACAACTCTAAGCAGTCAATCAGACTTCCTTTATATATAGCTGCAGCAGTAGCATTCGGAATTTTCCTGGGGGCTCAAATGGCCGACAATGGTAGTGGGAAAAGTAATCTACTGAAAAGTATGAACAAAATCCGTCAGGTGCTGACCTACATTGAAAATGATTACGTCGATGAGGTGGATACCGAAAAGCTAGCAGAAGGGGCTATTACCGACATGTTGGAGGAACTGGATCCGCACTCGGTCTATATTCCCGAGGAAGAATTCCAGTTGATGAGATCTCAGTTAGAAGGCAACTTTGAAGGAATAGGGATTGAATTCAACATATTCAAAGACACTATTCATGTAGTGGCCCCTCTTAGTGGTGGCCCATCTGAGAGGGTTGGTCTATTGTCGGGAGATAAGATCATTACCGTGGATGGTGAAAATGTCGCCGGCGTTGGCTTGGTCAATCGAGATGTTATCAAAAAGCTTCGCGGTCCAAAAGGCTCCGAAGTGACGGTTGGTATTCAACGGCGAAGTACCGATGACGTATTGGAATTTACCATACAAAGGGACGTCATACCTCAGTACTCTGTCGATGTATCTTACATGGTGGATGATGAAATTGGCTACATAAAGGTGAGTCGGTTTTCAGCCACAACATACATGGAGTTCAAAGAGGCACTTTACAAGCTACAACAAAAGGGAATGGCAAAACTAATCCTGGATCTGACCGGGAATCCGGGTGGCTACATGGATCGAGCTGTAGACATGGTGGATGAGTTTATCGCTGGTAGCAAAATGATTGTTTATACAAAGGGAAAGGAATCTCGATATGATGATCAGCACCTCTCTAAAAGAGAAGGAGATTTCGAAGAAGGCGGGCTCGTAGTGATGATTGACGAAGGTTCAGCCTCCGCTTCTGAAATTGTTTCCGGAGCAATCCAGGATCATGACAGGGGGATCATTGTAGGTAGACGATCCTTTGGTAAGGGGCTGGTACAAATGCCCATCCCACTCAATGATGGGTCGGAACTACGACTCACTATTTCACGATATTACACGCCCAGCGGCAGGTCCATTCAAAAACCTTACGAAGAAGGAGAAGAAAAATATCACCAGGAATATGCATCGCGATTCGAAAGTGGGGAAGTCTTTGATGAAACCAACGTCGTAATCAATGACTCCCTGAAATATGAAACATCCAAAGGGCGTACGGTTTATGGTGGTGGAGGTATTGTGCCGGACTATTTTGTACCATTTGATACGGCCGGCAATAGCACTTATATGAACAGGCTTTTTACTTCCAATAGCGTAGCCGAGTACACGCTAACCTATAGAGAAAAACATCATGAAGAGCTGGAAGCAATGGGACTAGAAGGGTTTCTAGCGAATTTTGATGTCTCCGAAAATATGCTAAAAGAGCTAGTTTCCGTTGGTCGGGACAACAATGTTGCATTTGCCAAGAATGATTTCAATGCGTCAAAAAACCAACTGAAACTATACCTCAAAGCCTACATAGGCAGAAGTATCTGGGATAATGAAGGGTTTTATCCTGTGATCAATAAGCAGAATGAAATTTTCAAGAAAGCACTAACCCTATTTGATGCTGCAAAGGAACTTGCGATGAAGTAACTTTAGCCTGTCGTTGAGTAAAAATTGCAAGGCGGCTTATTACAAACATTCATCTAGACAACATGACGTACTATCACCGTCTTGGCGAAATACCCCCAAAACGCCATACACAGTTCCGGCAACCTGACGGTAGCCTATATGCTGAAGAGCTTGTTTCATCAAAGGGGTTCTCAGGTATCTACTCCAATCTATATCATACCTACCCGCCTACGAGGGTGAAAGAGGTAGGTCAACCCGTACCTGCTAGGGTAGAACCCGATATGGATTATCCCCTACAGCAAATCCACTTGAATACTAGTGGCGTTGAAACAACTGGAGATGATTTTTTGGAAGCGCGGAAAGTGCTCTTGAAAAATAGGGATGTAGCCATGGCTATCTGCCATCCGACATCACGATCAATGCATTATTTCTACAAGAATGGCGAAGCGGATGAGGTCATCTTCATCCACGATGGCAATGGTTGGTTGTATTCGCAATTTGGCAAATTGCGCATCAGGCAAGGTGATTATGTGGTTATTCCCCGCACAACTATTTATAAAATCGAATGGGACGAAGGACCGTTGCGATTATTGATCATCGAGTCTGCTCATCCTGTCGAAACCGTAAAAAGATATCGTAATGAATTAGGGCAATTACAAGAGCACTCACCCTACTGCGAGCGTGATATCCGACCTCCAAGCGAATTGGTCACGGAGACCGATCAGGGAGAATATTTAGTGAAAATTAGAAAAGGCGGTTTTCTACATCACTATACTTATGATCACTCACCAATGGATCTTGTTGGTTGGGATGGTTATCTATTCCCTTACGCGCTTTCCATACATGATTTTGAGCCTATCACCGGACGCATACATCAACCACCACCGGTACATCAGACTTTCCAGGCTCATGGGTATGTGATCTGCTCATTTGTCCCTCGGCTATTTGACTATCACCCAAAAGCGATTCCAGCTCCCTACAACCACTCCAACATAGACTCGGACGAAGTGCTCTACTATGTTGAGGGCAATTTTATGAGTAGAAAGGGCATCAGTAGAGGCTCGTTTACCCTCCATCCCGGAGGATTGCCGCACGGACCTCATCCAGGTACCGTTGAGAAGAGTATAGGTGCGAAAGAAACGGAGGAACTGGCAGTGATGCTGGATACATTTGGCCCTATATACCTTACAAACGAAGCCAAACAATACCTCGACCCAAACTATCCTATGAGTTGGACAGAGTAAGCTGAAAACAACCTCAACCTTCTTTCCTATTCAGTGCCAAGTGATAGGCATGGTCGTAGTATTTAGTAAGGTTTTTCCAATCGAAAAGTACAGAGGAAGCTTCTACCCGATTTCGTAAGTCTATTCTTTCTCTGCGGGACATCTGCACATAGTTATAGAGCTTATTGGCTAGCTGCCCAGCTGAGTAGTCAAATGATTTTTTGTTCCGCTTGACTACGTAAATACCATTTTGCTCAAAATTTTTCACATTGTCTACTACATAATCGCCAAACCCAGCCAAATCACTTGTCACTGCCGGTACACCTCGAGCTATACACTCCAAAGGGGTGTAACCCCAAGGCTCGTAATATGAGGGAAATACCCCAAGATGGCAACCTCTCACAAACTGGTGATACTCCATGGAGAAGAGTGGGTTGGTATAGTTAATGAAGTCCGGATGATAGACAATTTTCACTTTGTCATCCTGGTGGTTGATGAGATTAGAAGTGCGAAGAAAACCCAGTATTTCGTCATTGGCGTCATCAGTCAGGTTATGGGTAACAATGGGAGGTAACTTGTCTGATTTCCAGGATTGTAACGTCCTCCTGTATCGCAGCCTCCAGTAGTCATCTACATATTGCGTCAAATCAGGTATTTTGGTCTCCCCCCTCAACATGGAGTCAAAGAGCAGTCTGTCACCAACTTGCTTTTTGATAGCCTCAATGGTATATCTGAATTCCTCGAGGACAGCTCTAGATTGCAATATCTCGGGATTGATGGAGTAGTATGGCCTCTTGGTGATATAAAACATGACCACTGTTACATCCGACTTCTCCGTTTTCAATCTATGATTTAGTCTAGCAAGTGCTTCTAATGTGAGGTCATACCCTTTGTTCAGGTATTCGTATCTTCCGGAGGTAAAGAAGTACAAGGTCTTGTCCAGGTCAAAAGTATAGTTGGAAAAGAAGTGAGCCATCGTAAACTGATGGATCTTGTTTTTAAATTCTATGTGCAGGTTTTGAAACTCGTGCAATGCCTCGAATCGTACGTTGTTAATACCATTTGGCAGGATAACATCAGGATTTCTACCCAGTAGTTGTCGACATTCACTTGCTGTTACTTCACTTACTGTTGTAAACACATGAGACCCATGAGCTGCCGCCCTTTCTAATGCCACACTAGGCTCAATATTGAAGTACCTGGCCTCCTTCTGCCAATCCAGGAATGGGAGGTGATCATAGAACTCTGAATCATTCATAGCCAAGTAACGCCCTAACAAAGTAGCATGCGTAGTGAAAATGGTGGTTACTTTGATTTGATCTCTTCGTAGCCCAGGTATCCCGGATGCCGACATCCATTCATGAAAATGTGCTAATATATTTTTCTTTCCAGCATTGACTTCCGCCAATACCGAAAGATAAATTTTGACAAGCTCGCCAAATGCCACCACATCATTAAGTAAATAGTCATTGTCCGGCGTGGATATTCCATGATGCTCCCACAACAAGTACTTCACCTCGCCCAGCCGTGGCATTGCACTGCCAAGATTGAAAAGTACTGCCTTTGGCCGTCCGCTAACCAGCCAACTTCCATAGTACACATCATATCCCATTTTTCGCATTTTGAGGACTGCTTTGCCATATGGGCCTTCATAGTTTTCGGTAGGTTCAAACTCAGCCATCACATTTTGTGGCATATAGGGACCTAGCAAGCAATAGTTTTCACCCCATTTTTCCATTACCGTGGGCACCTTAGACCGTATGACAGTATAGATCCCACCAACTTGATTAAGTACCTCCCATGCAATCTCTACTAGGAGAGATTCCTTTACTGATTTTTTGCTAATTCTTTTGAGTGGAGTTTTAGGCTTTGCTTGGTTCATGGATATGCGATAAAAACTGAGAGAATGATACTAAAAAATGATGAGGATTACGACGGATTAGTAAAGAGATAAATCATTTCCGCATAATTTCTTGTAACCTTCCGTCTGCCAGGCAGTAATCCTTTTGATTTCTAGTCTAAATGGTTGATATCATGCAACCTTATTGGACACTCAAACATCTAATGTGTAAGGAGATCAAAAAATGAAAGGCTCGAAACTAATTACATTAATCATGATAACGCTGCTTTTCACGGCGATTACAGAAGCGGAAAAGTCAGCAAGTAGGTGGTTCTCAACACTTCAAATATCAGAATCTCTCCAAGAAATCGCTACTAGAACTAAATCCAATGATCAAAAAAGCAACATCTGGTTAATTGACCATAAAACCGATGATTGTCAATCAAGTAGTTATTTGCTACAATAAAATCACACTCTCCAACAAATTTTTGCCCATTACTTTTCGTTATCTATTTTGATGGTAACCGACCTCGGTTAAAATAAAACTAGGGTTTTTCGAAAACTATGTGTTATTTCATTAGGTTTTCAGAATGGAGTTTCCACATTAATTTTACCCCCGCATAACATTACATTTTAATGGATAAAGAAACATATGCTAATCTTCTCGAACCCTGGCACCAAGCCATGTGGGTTCTATTATTCGTCGCAGTAGCTCTTGGTATTATTATCTTGGTCGCTTATTGGATCCGGTACGTTGCTGCTAGTGACTACAAATCAAAATATGACCTCGCTAGTGCTTCGGAAGTTAAAAGCTTGCTACGATCCCAATATGCTTTAGCCGCCGGTGTTCTTTTTGTTGTCAACACCACGTACGCAGAGACTGTTAGTTTAAGTCCTATTTGGTTTTTCATCCGGTTATTTATTGGTATGTGTCTGGCTACTCTCTATGGGTACATCGCCTTGCTGGTATTCAAATACTATTACCCCAAGCCTCTGCATAAAAAGCTGGAGAAGTTAAGGTATTCACCCAGAACCAATCCAGAAACAGGGAATCGGATGAAGCTTCTTAGTGAAGACGAGGAAGACGCCTACCTGGATGAGGGAATGCAGGCAGAAGAGAACGCTTTCTCGGTGGATTATGATGTCTGGATAGACACACAGACTGGTGCGACTCATATAGAGAAGTACAAAGGACATCTAAGCGCCTTGGAATGTGATCGTTGTGGTTTCCAAACGTTGAAGCTAGAAAAAGAAGAAATTGTAAAGGAAGCAACTTCCTACTCCGACGGAGAGATCCAGAAAGAATATCACTGCTCTTACTGTGGCCGTATCAAGCGCAAAACAGTGAAGCTTACTCAACGTATTGACAAAGATGCTTCTTCCGGGAAACTCATCGAAGATCCACTAGCATACGACAAACGAATTGACCTAGTCAGGTTGGAGATCCACGGCAAAAATGGAGAGATCAAAAACTATGACTTCCAAAATCTGGACCAGGCCAGACATTTTCTAGAAGAGTTTGACTTGGAGAAAGTCGCGGAAGAAGAGGAAGTAAGCTAGTTGAGTCTACTTCAAAAAAATAAATGGATAGGACTGGTCTTGGGACCAGTCCTATTTTTGTTTGTGCTGATTTGGCATCCATTTCCGGGCCTAACTCCGTCAGCAAATGCTGTCCTAGCCTCTGCTATCTGGATGTGTATTTGGTGGGTGGGTGAATTCGCTCCCTTAGCTGTGACTTCTCTACTACCCATTTTTCTACTTCCTGTTACTAATGCTGCCAGCATCAGTCAAACCACCGCAGCCTACGGTGACAAAATGCTTTTCCTTTTTATGGGTGGCTTTATGATTGCAATTGGTATGGAAAAGTGGAACCTTCATAAACGGATCGCATTAAACATCATCCGTTTTATAGGATCAAAACCAAAGCAGATCATACTAGGATTTATGCTCGCCACAAGTTTATTGTCTATGTGGATATCCAATACTGCTACCACATTGATGATGGTAACTATTGGTTTAGCTATTATCTCCCAAACCCCTGGCAATGATTCCAGACCTTTTCATCAGGCACTTTTGCTGGGAACAGCCTATTCCGCATCCATCGGAGGCGTGGGAACATTGGTAGGCACACCCACCAATCCAATTTTCACAGCAATTGCAGCCAGGTTATTCGAACTGGAAGTATCGTTTGCTGACTGGATGAGTTTCTCCATGGCATTCTCACTGATCATGATCTTCATAGCCTGGTACTTATTGACCAGTGTATTTTTCAAGCTTAAAACCACCCAGCTGGAGGACCGTGATTTTATTAAAAGGGAACTGAAAAAATTAGGTATAATGACTTACGAAGAAAAGTGGATGGCCATTGTTTTCTCAATAGCTGCATTTGCCTGGATCACACGATCATTTTTACTCAATCAATTCATACCTGGATTGTCAGACACCTCAATTGCTATGGGTGGTGCTATCTTCTTGTTCATGATCCCGGCCAAAAGTGAAAAAGGGATGCTCCTGAATTGGGAGGAAGCTGTAAGGCTACCATGGGGAGTGATACTGCTATTTGGTGGGGGGCTTTCGCTTGCAGCTGCCTTTAGCAGCTCAGGACTAGCGGAATGGATTGGCATGCAAATGACAGGATTGCAATCTTTCCCACTTTTTGGGATGATATTGATGGTCACCTTGTTTGTTAATTTCTTGACAGAGATTGTCAGCAACGTCGCCACTACCTCGATCATATTACCGATCTTGGCTACACTCGCCGGGGCTATTGGGATACACCCTTTTTTCTTAATGATCCCAGCGACAATGGCGGCTTCATGTGCTTTTATGATGCCGATAGCTACTGGCCCTAATGCCATTGTATTTGGGTCAGGTCAGCTAAAGGTAGCTGATATGGCACAGGCAGGATTCGTCCTCAACCTGATATCATCGCTATTCATTGCTATACTAACTTATTTCCTCCTGCCGTCAGTCTTTGGCATTTGACTCCCTTTCTTATTCACAATATATACACCCCCCATTATAGCACCAATACCCACAGCATGCTGAATATTGAGTACTTCTCCATCTAAAACACCCCATATCATGGCAATGATGGGTATGATGTATGTCACCGATGAGGTAAATACAGGATCAGTAAGTTGTACAAGTTTATTGAAAATAATTAAGGCAACAGCAGTACCCAGCACTCCCAAAACAACAATGGCTCCGAGAGACATTTTAGCTTGATCATGAGTATGCAAGTGGTCTATAAAATCAGTAAACCCAAACAAATAGATAGTCGCAACTGGACCCACAAGAACGAGGGAAATACTGGTGATCGTAACCCTTGAAGGTGGTATTTGATTAGATTCAGGTTGGTCGCATAAAACAACGTAGCCAGTACAACCAGCAATGCATAGATGTTGATGGTAAGCTCCTCAGCACTTCTGGCTAAAATCAATATGGCAGTGCCTATAATTCCAATAAAGGCACCAAAAAAAACGCGACGCGGATGTACCTGATGATAAACTATAACTCCAAACAAGATGGTACAAATAGGCGTGAGCGTATTGAGAACTCCGGTAATCGCGCTAGGTATTTCGGTTTGCGCAGTGGCAAAAAGGAAGGAAGGAATCAGACTACCCGACAAACCAACAGAAATAAGAAACCTCCATTGTTCTTTTTTGACTTGACGTAGACCTCGAATTGCGAAAGGAATCAAAACAACGAAAGCCGCCACTATTCTCAAGGCTCCCACCTCCTCTGGCGCAAGTGCAATCAACCCCTTTTTGATCAGAATAAATGAACTCCCCCAGATCAAAGAAAGTGTAATAAGTAAAATCCAGGCTAGTGGGGTGTTCTGCTGCCTCATTCGGGGTAAAATGCTATACCATCTCCATCTGGCCAAATACCTGAAGAATCTCGTCTAATACAAGCCTAACGTCATCAGGATTATCATTTTCAACCAATCGCATTCGGAAGGGTTTGAAATTGGGAATGCCCCGGAAATAGTTGGTGTAATGACGACGCATTTCGAATATGCCTAGTTTTTCTCCTTTCCAACTGATGGAAAACTCAAGATGTCTCTTAGTTATATCCACTCTTTCCGACAGCGAAGGTGCTGGCAGATATTCTCCTGTCTTCATGAAGTACTTGATCTCATCGAAGATCCATGGGTAGCCTATCGCCGCACGTCCAATCATGATGCCATCCACTCCATATTTATTTTTATATTCCAAGGCCTTTTCTGGTGAGTCGATATCTCCATTCCCAAATATGGGAATATGAATATCTGGAAGATTCTTGACCTCTGCTATGTATGACCAGTCCGCTGTACCTTTATACATCTGCTTTCTCGTGCGCCCGTGGATGGTCAATGCCTGAATCCCAACATCTTGTAGTCGCTTAGCTACTTCATCAATCTTGATCGTTTGGTCATCCCAGCCTAACCGCGTCTTGACCGTCACCGGTTTGTCAACTCGCTTGACTATCTCCTCAGTCATCTTTTGCATCTTTGGGAGATCCAGGAGTATACCTGCACCGGCACCTTTACAAGCTACCTTCTTGACAGGGCATCCGTAGTTGATATCTATTATTTCCGGGTTGGCCTCTTCAGCAATGGAGGCAGCTTCACGCATGGATTCTATTTTATCCCCGAATATCTGTATGCCAATTGGCCGCTCGTAATCATAAATATCAAGCTTCTGAACACTCTTGTCTGCATCCCGAATCAGTCCCTCTGCAGAAATAAATTCCGTATACATCAAGTCAGCACCCTTTTCCTTGCAGACTGCCCGAAATGGTGGATCGCTAACATCCTCCATCGGGGCTAATAGTAACGGGAATTCTCCTACTTCTATGTTTCCAATTCGTACCACGGTCACTGTCAAAAATTCGCGTAAATTTAGGGCAATTATGCGTAATATTCTGGATGAGAGCCCCGTGAAGCCTTTTTACGCCTGGCTGCAGTTGGTCACTTTTGGGGGTTATGTGTTAGCGGGTTTTTTTCTTTTCAATATTCTAGCACCGCTTGTGGCGCTACCATTCTTTGGGTTTGATGTTAGCACTACTCTTGAGACTATTGGAAACCCTGTTGGGAAACCTGAGGCACGAGCTCCTCTGCTCATCACACAGGCCTTCTATTCATTTGGCGCTTTCTTCTTGACGCCCTGGTTTTTCATCAATAAGTACCTAAAGATGTCGTTGCCGGGATTCATCGATGCAAAACGCCTGAACTATCAACCCATCGTGCTCTGTGTGGTTGGTATCTTTTGTTTTATGGTGGTCAATAGTGTCCTGATCCAGTTCAACAAGAATATCCAATTCCCTGAAATACTTTCTGGTGTTGAAAATGTCGCCCGATCTTTTGAAGACAAACTCGAGGGTATAACCATGTACATCACAGACTTCCAATCAATATGGCAGTTTCTGTTTGGGCTGGTCGTGATAGCGGTTTTTCCCGCAATCGGAGAAGAGCTTCTATTCCGGGGAGTCCTCCAAAATCTATTTCGAAAGACTTTTAGCAACCCTCATGTTGCCATATGGCTCTCTGCATTTTTGTTTGGAGCCTTTCACTTGCAATTCTACGGTGTTTTGCCTCGGATGATGCTGGGAGTCTTGTTTGGATACTTTTACTATTGGTCAGGTCATCTTTGGCTGGCCATGCTGGCTCATTTTATCAATAATGGCTTTACACTAGTGGCAGTATATCTAAGTAATCGCAATATTGTAGATTACGAGATCAATGACATGAATGCGCAGCCCCCGTTCATTTCGGTTCTTTTTTTCTTTGTTATTGGCACTATAACTTTAATCACTTTTTATAAATACTTTAACCCAAAAGCACTCAATGACTGATTGGCAAAAGGTGTATGAGGATAACACCAGCTATCGAGTTGAGATCGTGAAGGCCATTCTGGAAGATCATCAACTCAAGCCGGTCATTGTCAATAAAAAAGACGCAGCCTATCAGTTTGGCACATTCGAAGTTCATGTAGCTTCTGATCAGGTATTGAGAGCTTTGAAAATCATAAAGGACGAAATCAACTTTGAGTAAGTTTGCCAATCTAACCCAACGCTTCATTACGGCTCTCATGGGTGCCATCGTGATTGTAGGATCTCTGATCTACGACCAATGGAGCTATTTCGTCGTATTCCTAGTTATCAATCTCTTCACCCAATGGGAATTTTATAAGCTAGTCAAGCTACGACATCATGCTCCTCAACGTGCACTGGGCATCATTGTAGGAACATTTATGTTCACTATCAGCTTTTTGATTGAAATGGGTCTACTTGCTGATCGGTATTACTATGTCATTTTTCCATTGGCCTCTTTGGGATTCCTCTTCAAGCTCTACAAAAAGCAGGATAAGACCCCATTTATGAATGTAGGGTTCTACTACCTGGGATTACTATATGTTGCTTTGCCTTTCACCCTGTTGAATATAGTCGTCTTTGACAGTGGCACTTACGATTTCAGAGTGGCTATCGGTCTATTATTGATCATCTGGGCCTCCGATACGGGGGCGTACTTTGCTGGAACCATGTTTGGCAAAACGAAACTCTTTGAGCGAATCTCTCCCAAAAAGTCATGGGAAGGCTCTCTTGGTGGTCTACTACTGGCTATCGTTTTTGCATTGATACTGGCAAAATACTTTGACATCTTGCCGCTATGGGAATGGATTAGCATCGCTGTTATAGTTGTAATTGTGGGTACCTATGGAGATCTGGTAGAATCACTGTTTAAACGAACTATGAAGATCAAAGATTCGGGGAAAACTATCCCTGGCCATGGTGGATTTCTAGACCGATTTGACAGCCTGATTTTGTCCATCCCATTCATCGTAGTTTTCCTCAAACTATTCTGATCAAAACAGGGAATACTGTTAGCTTTGCAGGAATTTTCAAACAACAGTAATAACATAACCCTTTCTAAACCCAAATGGCTTACATCGAACCTGCTCCGATAAAGGATAAGGATAATCCTTTCGAGTCTATGATGTCCCGTTTTCATATCGCTGCCCAGCATCTGGGTCTCGATGACGAGGTATACAATGTACTGAAATCCCCAGTAAAACAGGTCATCACATCTTTGCCTGTCACCATGGATGACGGATCTATAAGAGTTTTTGAGGGTTATCGAGTGATTCATTCCAATATATTAGGTCCTTCGAAAGGTGGTGTACGCTACGATATGGATGTCAACCTCGATGAGGTCAAGGCTTTAGCCGCTTGGATGACATGGAAGTGTGCTGTGGTCGACATCCCGTATGGAGGAGCAAAAGGTGGAATTAAATGCAATCCCAGGGAAATGTCAGCTGGAGAGATCGAACGACTCACCAGATCATATACACAGGCGATGTATGAAATTTTTGGACCTGATAGAGATATACCAGCTCCAGATATGGGTACTGGCCCGCGCGAAATGGCTTGGATGATGGATCAATATTCTAGGTCTCAGGGCATGACCGTAAATGCTGTAGTAACTGGCAAACCTCTTGTACTTGGAGGATCACTAGGTCGCACTGAGGCAACGGGTCGTGGTGTCATGATCTCGACCCTGGCCGGAATGGAAAAGCTTCGCATCAACCCCTTTAAAGCTACATGTGCGATCCAAGGTTTTGGTAATGTAGGATCGTGGGCAGCACTATTGCTCGAAGAACGGGGCGTAACCATTACGGCAGTCAGCGACTTGTCCGGGGCATACTATAATGAGGAGGGCATCAATATTGCTGAAGCCAATACATATCGTCAGGAAAACGGTGGTCACCTGGAGGGCTTTGAAGGTGCTGAGAAAATTGATCCCGATGAGCTGCTTCTCTTGGATGTAGATGTGTTGGTACCTGCAGCCATTGAAGATGTCATCACAAAAGAAAACGCCGATAAAATCAAAGCAAAGCTGATTGTAGAGGGAGCCAACGGACCTACCTCAGCAAAAGCAGATGCTATTATCAATGATAAAGGCATCATGGCGGTGCCGGATATTTTGGCCAATGCAGGCGGCGTGACGGTATCTTACTTCGAATGGGTCCAAAATCGTCTAGGATACAAGTGGACCGCTGAGCGCGTCAACAGGAGGTCGGATAGGATCATGCGAGATGCTTTTAACAAGGTCTACAAAGCCTCCCAGGAGTATAATGTATCTTTGAGGATTGCCGCGTACATTGTCGCTATCGACAAAGTAGCTAAGACTTACAAGTACAGGGGTGGTTTCTAACTAAAAGCATTGAATCAAATGAGCATTCACAAAGAAGGTTATGTTATTATACCGCTTTTTGCAGTACTAATCTCTGTGCTATACCTGCTGATCACATGGGTGCTCCCTTATGAAATGGTAAGATGGATAGTCGGGCTTGCTGGGCTCATCTTTTGGGGGTTTGTGATCAACTTTTTTAGAAACCCCAGGATCGTTACCAATGCTCAAAAAGGAGAAGTCATTGCTCCTGCTGATGGCAAAGTAGTGGTAATAGAGGAAACGAACGAGGAGGAATACTTGAAAGAAACTCGGAAACAGATTTCGATATTTATGTCACCGCTCAACGTGCACGTCAATCGTAGTCCTGTAGCCGGCAAAATATCTTACTATAAATATCACCCTGGCAAGTACCTGGTAGCCTGGCATCCCAAATCCAGCACCGAAAACGAAAGAACTTCTATTGGCTATGAAACGGATGGAGGCATAAAGATCCTGATGAGACAAATTGCCGGCGCTGTTGCCAGGAGGATTCGATTTTACAAACAGGAAGGTGATCCAATACAAGCAGGTGACGAGGTAGGGTTTATCCGATTTGGTAGTCGAGTTGAT
>JAHCMJ010000113.1 GCA_019192485.1 Cyclobacteriaceae bacterium HetDA_MAG_MS6
CTGGCGTCTCCTTGAACAACAAAGTTGATAGTGCCACTTTTCCATTTCAACAATGCCATCGACTTGCTGTCCATTTCCGCACTAGTGGATTGGGCCTTAGCCCAGATTGATATAGAGATAAGAAAGACGAAACAACAGGATTTCATGCGTCGGGTTAGGTTGTCATCTTGAATATAGTTATAAAAAAACCCTGAAGCAATACAGTTTCAGGGTTCCAACCGGTTATAGACAAAAACTTCCTTGATGGAAGTATATTTTAACTTACATAATTTGCACTTTTCACCTTGTTCAACTCATTTATAATCTTGCCCGCTAGCCTTTCGGAAGTAGCACTGAATTCATAGAGCAAGGTATACTCTTCTTCCCTCTTGCTAATACCACTTTTAGTGAAGAAATCGAGTTTTGAACCTGTTTCGTAACACTTTTCCTCGGGATTGTACCAGATGACTTGTTTTGACATGTTGCGAGTTGTTTTGTTAAAAGAATGATAGATCAAAGTAACTACAATTGAGATTTACAATTCTGCCATTTGACTTAGCAATTCTGCCAATTTCTCTCTCATTTACGAACTAGAAGTATAAAAAGGATTAAACGGGTTTTTGGCTCACGATTGGCATTTGCAAGTATCCTATACTTTAAGCACCTGAATAAAAGCGTAAAAAAACCCTGAGACATTTCGTTTCAGGGTTTCAACCAGCTATAGACAAAAAAACTTCTCATTTGAAGTTTACTCTTTGATATTGTAAGCTACTCGGCGGGAGTAGAGATCAATTTTTGCCAAAAGCGGTGATTAGTACAATTTGATCACTGCTAAATTCTCCATTCTTCGGCTACAAATCCTGCCAAAAAACTTATTTTTTCTGCCAAACTATCCTGAAAGGGCCTCCGCTAACAAAAAAGCCCCTCGGTTACAAGAGGGGCTTAAGCAAAACAGGTGTCATGAAATTATCCGAATACGGATTAACCATATAAAGATCGCTCTAAATGATGTAAAAGTCTCACGAAAGGGAGGTTTTTTTACATGCCTTCAAAAAAAACGGCTACCTCATTCAAATCTTTTCTTTTTAGATCAGGTACGTACGCTTCTTCCTCGGCATATCCAACGGGCAAGAGCAGAAATGGACGCTCATTAGAAGGTCTATTAAGAATCTTGGAGAGAAAATTCATCGGACTTGGTGTATGGGTCAATGTGACCAGGCCTGCGTGGTGTATTGCGGTAATCAACATGCCACAAGCAATACCTACCGACTCATTTACATAGTAGTTATTGGCCTTGGTCTCTTTTTCCACTTCATACACTTTTTTGAATACAACAATGAGCCAGGGGGCTCTTTCAAGAAAGGGTTTATTCCAGTCCGTTCCGATTGGTTCCAGGTCTTTGAGCCATCGTTCTGACATGCGACCATGGTAGCTTTCATATTCTTCGGCCTCAGCAGCTTTTCTGATCTCTGATTTGATTTCAAGATCTGATACAGCACAAAATGTCCATGGCTGTTTGTGTGCACCGGATGGAGCAGTAGAAGCGGTCAAGATGATATTCTCGATCACCTGTCTTGATACAGGTTTATCAGAGATGTCACGGACGGTTCTTCTTTTATCAGCCCAATTGTAAAAAGAGGCTGACCTTGATTCCATTTCCTTTAGATCATAGTCTTCGCGCTCATAGCGCAGGTGTGGAAACCCTTTTATATCCTTAATTTTCATAATACGTGGTACCGTCAGATCACAAGCCTAATACATCTACTCCTTGTTTAAAAACTATATCAACCGGGATGTTAGCTGCTGGTAGCTGTAGTTCTCTGGTGAGCAGATCAGCGATCAGGTCAGATTTATCCCCGTATGCCTCGAACCAAAATAACTCATCCATGATCTCTGCCGCAGCAATCAGCTTTTTGATCAGCTCTTTTTGGTTGTCAGTTAAATACGACAAATCTGCCGTAAGTCTTACTGTTGTGTATTTTTCTAAAAGGGAGTTCTTCTTTGTTTCCGTACCTGCTCTGTTTTGTACTGGCTCACACGCTAACAATAGGAAAACTAAAGCGAGGTAGTAACATGTTAATAGCGTTGATTTCATGATTGGGTTTTATAACGTCAAATGGGGTTCATAACTCTTCAAAGTTAATTATTCGGTTAATTTGATTGGCTGGAAGCACGGTCTTTTAAAATTTTTTATACATTTTCACTTTTGTGGTTATCCTATCGCAAAATCTTTAATATCGTTTTCGTGTGTTTCACCAAAGAATTTTTAATGATGAAGAACCTGCTGATAATTGCCTCATGTACACTGTCATTGGCGTGCACCGACCTAAAAGAAAGCGCTCAGGCACCAGTTATCGACACGGTAGCTATTGCGAGACATATAGAGATTTTATCGTCGGATGAGTTTCTGGGCCGGAAACCCTTTACAATAGGTGAGGAGAAGACAATTTCTTATCTAGCTGAGCAGTTTGAAAAAATGGGATTGGAACCTGGGAATGGTGATAGCTATTTTCAGGAAGTACCCTTAGTAGAATTGAAAGCTAATCCTGACGAGAAGTTGGTCGTAAATGGTCCAAAAGGTCAGATATTATTAGATGTAGGTTCGGATTTTGTTGCCTATTCAGAAAGAGTAGAGCAGCAAATAGCCATTTCGAATTCTGAGTTGGTGTTTGCTGGCTTTGGTGTAGTAGCACCGGAATACGGCTGGAACGACTATGATGGTTTGGATGTAAAAGGGAAAACTGTGGTAGTTCTGGTGAATGATCCGGGCTTCGGCAGTGGCGACAGTACTTTATTTAAAGGACAGACCATGACCTATTATGGTAGGTGGACTTATAAGTATGAGGAAGCTGCAAGACAGGGAGCGGCTGGAGTTCTTATCGTACATGAGACTGTCCCAGCCGGCTACCCGTGGTTAGTGGTCAGAAACTCGTGGTCAGGTGCGTCGCTTTATTTAGATAAGTCGGGAGAAGAATATCAATGTTCAATCCAGGGGTGGGTCACAAGAGATGCAGCTATCCAATTGTTCCAAGCTTCTGGAAAAGATATGAAAAATTTCGTGGAGATGTCGCGCAGTCCAGAATTTAAGCCATTTAGTTTGGGTCTGACAGCAAGTGTTGGTGTGAAAAATGATATCAAAAGAGATGTTTCTAGTAATGTAATAGCTAAAATAACTGGAGCTAAAAGACCCCAGGAAGCCATTATTTATTCTGCACATTGGGATCATCTTGGAGTCGGACCCGTAGTTGACGGCGATACTATTTACAATGGAGCCCATGACAATGCCAGCGGCACGGCTACTATGTTAGGTATTGCAAAAGCATTCGTCGAAAGTGGCCAAAGGCCTGATAGGACATTGGTTTTCCTGGCCGTGACTGCAGAAGAGCAAGGGCTCCTTGGATCAAAGTACTATGCCGAAAATCCAATTTTTGAACCTCGTAAAACCGTTGCAAATATCAATATGGATGGCGTAAAGAACTTTGGAGCTATGAGAGACCTGACGGTAGTCGGTTACGGACAGACAGAGATGGATGATATGGCTTTGGAAATCATCAAAGGTCAAGGGCGCTATATCATTCCAGATCCTGACCCAGGAAAAGGGTTCTTTTTTCGATCGGACCATTTCAATTTTGCCAAGGTAGGAATCCCGGCTTTTTATGCATCCGGGAGTTATGAGGCTATGAAGGGAGGTACGGCGAGGATTCAGGAGTTGAATGATGAGTTTTTGAGTAATCGCTATCATAGACCCGCAGATGAATACATGCCGTCAGAATGGTCTTTTGCCGGGATCAAGCAGGATGCTGAGTTATTTTACCTACTTGGAGATCAGTTGGCCAACGGTGAAGCTTGGCCCAAGTGGAAGGAAGGATCTGAATTTAAGGCAATTAGAGAGAGTAAGTAGTCCTGGTTATCAAATTAGTCTAATCGTATTTACCGGCTTACTTTTGGGAGATGTAGCTGAAATTCAGTAAATTCCTTATTCATTAAGAACTCAGCTACTATGGATAAGTCCTTACCTTTTCTAATAGGGTTACTATGTAGCCTGTCCCTTACCGTTAAGCCTCTCCTGTCTCAACCCGCAGAAACTATGCTGGCAGAGGAAGAAGTGGATTTGAAAATTGTTACCAAACACTACCTGAAGTATCCCAAGATGACTCCGTTCCAATGGGGCACTTTTCAAGAAAATGATGAGACTTACTTCAAAGCCTATTTGGGTAGTGAAGAGACTGCCGAGGTTATAATTTACAATCGTGCCGGCAAACCATTGGAAAAATGGGATATCATCACAGAGACACCGATCGTTGTTAGGGAACACCTTGATTTTGAGTTGGCCAAGTACAAAGTACTTTCTTACAAGAAGGTGACCAACCTTCTGACCGGCAGCATATATTTTGTGGCAGATGTCAAAAGCCGATTTAGGGGTTATCTAAGCGTGAAATTCAATACATCAGGTGAGCCTGTGCTGAACGGCATTTCTCAGTTTGCAGTCAATGATGATTGAAATGAGTTTTTGATTTCAAGTGCGAAAAATACCTGTTCACTCCAAATAAATTTCTTTCACGCAGGTAAACCCATACATTAGAGACTTTAATCAGCTAAAGTTATGGAAATCAAATACGCACTATTTTGCGCATGTTTTGCGCTTACATCATTAATTGTTATTGCCCAACCGAAAGAAACACTCCTTACCGAAGATGAGGTAGATCTTTCTCTGGTGACTAAGCACTATCTAAAGTACCCCAATCTTATCCCACAACAGTGGTCTCAGTTCGAAGTAAATGCTGAACATCATTTCAAGGCGCTAGTCGAAATGGCTGACGGCTCTATGTCAATTATTTATGATGCCAGTGGCAAGCGACTGGAAGAATGGCGAGTACGCGAAAGCCCTATGGAACCCGTAACGCAATATCTGGCTATCGAGTTTGCTAAATACAAGATGCTATCCTTCAAAACGGTAACCGATTTTAGGATCAATAAGACTTACCTGGTAGCGGAAATCAAAAGCAAATTCCAAGGCTATCAGGAGGTAAAGTTCGATATGGATGGCAATCCAGACTGGAACCGAACATCTCAATATGCAGCAGTGGATTAATGTTTTTCTTTAGAACTGGCGCAAGTAAGCATCACTTTTAAGTTTCTCCAGGTGATAGGGATCTATGTCCGCTACAGCCCGTTGATTGAGCTTTTGAAGGAGATGGTTAGTCTCGATAATCTCCCGTAGGTCCTGGTTTTTAGCAACCAGGATGATATAATAGAAGTGGATAAGCACCTCTTGTTCTGTAAAGTGGGATTTTAGGATATCATAGTAAAATGCAGGATCGCTACTCTTGTTTTTGATGAACAAGAGTAGTGTCTTGTAGTTTTCCAGGTAATGTTGGAAAGTGTTTTTATATCCTTCGTAAACTGCTGAAAAGCAGTGTTCAAATGATTCATCTGATGGCATGGTAGATCCTGCGTCAGACTTTCTACGCTTTTTAAGCGAATTCGTCTCTTTTTTGAAATCAATGAATAGCGCATCAAACATATTTGCTTTTTTATCCGAACCATTGACAGCGTTGCTTCGGATCTGATTGGCAGCGTTGATATGAAAGTTGAGCAGTTGGAAAAAGGTATTTTCAAATTGTTGAATCGCGATCGTCTTGGATTGAGACTCCATGATCTTGCGACTCTCGTGCAATTCAAGCCGCTGTAGCTCCAATTCCCTTTTTTGATAGACAAGAGCTAAGAAGAAAAGAATTACCCCGGCCAACGCCCAGATAGAACCTACGGTACCTCCAAGGAATTCCCCTGCCATTCCCAACAGATTGTGGTCGTTCCAAATGGCGTTTGTGGATTGATTGAAATGTGTCACAAAGAGATAACAAAGAGCTAAACCCAAACCAATGGCCGTCAATGCACATATGGCTAACACATTAGCAAACAAGTCACCGAAGTTGATGGATGGTCTTTTCATGGCGAGATTTCTGATTCAAGACTCTAAATTATGAAATTATAAAGAATGGATTGAAGAAACAGGTGATTCTGGAGTAGGATGGTACCGATTGAAATATTTTTTTATCATTTCTCCTACTCTTTTTACAAGAATGAGTGTTGAAATTGATGACGCCGGAAAGGGATCAAACTATACATTCGAAGGCGTAAGTCATAGGGTAATTCTTTTAGTACCAAATGGAAGTTGACAGGTTCCTAAAGCAATAATTCTGATATTTTTGAGTCAACTTTAATCGACCAAATAGGCCATGCTGAATATCACCGTACCTACACTACTGCTGGATGAAACTAGGTGCAAAGAGAATATCAAAACCATGGCTGAAAAAGCCGCAAAAAATAATTTGATTTTTCGGCCTCATTTCAAAACCCATCAGTCATTGCAAGTAGGTGGATGGTTTAGGGCAGAAGGTATTACGAAAATTACGGTTTCTTCATTGGCTATGGCTGAGTATTTTGCTCCTGAGTGGGCGGACATTACTGTGGCTTTCCCTATGAATGTCCTGGAATCAGAAAGGATCAATAGATTAGCTTCTCAAATTACACTTAACCTTATTGCTGAGTCGGCGAAGTCAATAGCTCTACTTGCCAAATCACTCAAAAATAAGGTGGGAATATTCCTCAAAATAGACGTAGGTTATCACCGGACAGGACTTGACCCTGAAGACAAGCAGATAGCCCTGCTAATCCAGGAAATAGAAAGCCAGCCTAATATGACTTTTAAAGGTTTTCTGGCACATGCCGGACATAGCTATGACACTAACGAGATTTCGAAACTGAATGATATCCATCATCATAGCCTTGAGATATTGACTAGGTTGCGTAAGAAGCATTTTGCTGGTAGGCAGGATCTTGTGATCTCCACTGGGGATACCCCATCAGCCAGTCAGGTGGATAGTTTTCCTGGAATTGATGAACTAAGGCCTGGGAATTTTGCTTTCTATGACCTGTTTCAATGGAATCGAGGCTCCTGCACTATTGATCAAATAGCGGTATGCATGGCTTGTCCGGTAGTAGCTAAACATCGAAGCAGAAATGAAATCGTGCTCTATGGAGGAGGCGTGCATTTCTCCAAGGACCGTATCCGACTTCAGTCTACTGGTCAGGAAGTTTATGGTCTACCAGTTAAAGGGTTTGACAATTGGACTCCTTTCGGCACTGATAACTATGTATCCAAGTTGAGCCAGGAACACGGCACCGTAAAGGTAACTGATGAGGTTTTTGATCGGTATGAGATTGGGGACATCATGTATGTGTTGCCAGTACATTCCTGCTTGACAGCCAATCTCATGAAGTCTTTTACCACACTTCAGGGAGTTGTGATCACTCGGCTATAAGGAGATTTCCAGAATGTATTTTCCGCGACAGGCAATGAGTAAAACGGAAGACTTTCTCAATACACTTGCTGGAAGCCGTTTTGAGAAAGTCTCTTTAGTAAAACCTACTGAAAGGATGTGGTCAGAAAAGATTGGAGCTCAGACCATGAGGCAGAGTCAGCAACTGCATTGTAGGCTAGCGGTAGTCCAAACTTTTCACCGTTGACATCTGCTTCTTTGCTGGTGAAACTATGTACGGCACCCGGGTAGGCAATGTAGTGGTAATCAGCACCTACATCATCCATTAGCGCCTTGAATGCTCCTACTGACTCTGCCGGAACAAACTGATCATCTGCCCCATTGCAGACTAGTATGCTGGCTTTAGGAGCGGTTTCCGGCTTTATTGGAAAATTCAAGCCACTATGGAAGGCAGCTACTGCATCCAAGTCGTATCCAGCATTGGCCATATTTAAAGCAACAGTACCACCAAAACAGTAGCCTACAGCACCAATTTTTTCCGGGTCAACATTCGGGTGTTCTTTTAGTTTTTCTAGTGCGGCTTCAAACTTAGCTTTCGATAGCTCAATGTTTTGAAAGACCATGCCCGCAAATTTGCCAGCATCGTCAGGGTGGTCGGCCGTTTTACCATCTCCATACATATCGATGGCCATGGCAACATACCCAAGCTCAGAAAGCATATCAGCTCTTTTTCTGGCGTAGTCATTGTGCCCCCACCACTCATGGATGACCAAAATTCCGGGTAATTGCTGACCTTCTTCGGCTTGGGATGCAAAGTATCCCTTCATATTCACTGTATCTGTGGAGTATTGAAATTCGCCAGAAACAGTTGGTTTGGATTCAGCCTCTGCAGTTTTCTTCTGAGTAGGAGGAGAACAGCTAAACGTGACCAAAATGATGAATGAAATGACGAGTGAGTATTGAGATTTCATAGAAGATTTTTTTATTAAAGCTAATCAAATATCCTTAGCCAATCATTGGTGGGCTTAAGTTGCAATGATGGATATAAATGGACCATAGAAGAACGTAATTAAAAATTATGTCGAAATAATTTGAATTTCTCAGGTTAAAATAGGAATATGAAGGGTTCTTTCAAATTGCACCGCATGTTCTTAAAATACTACTTTACCGCCTTTCTACTTGGGCTTTTATGTTTAACTGGATTTTCTCAGAAAGGGGATTTTTATGTTAGCCAACATTTGCCTGAACACCTTGATATTGATAATGTCAGCTTTGATTTGATATCTGACCAAAACGGACTTTTGGGTATCGCTAACAGATCGGGTGTTTTGCTATATGACGGGAAATCTTGGGACTTTTTCCCCACGCCATCTGCGGCACTATCACTAGGTGTAGACGAAAACAACACTATTTACGTGGGCTGTGTTGGCCAATTTGGTAAGCTTGGCTATCAAGGCAATGCTTACGAGTATATCCCTCTTTTTGCGACGGACTCCGTTACCGAGCTTTTTGGCCAGACGATTGTCAATGAAGGCAAAGCTCATTTTTTGGGCAACGAGACATTGCACGTTTATGATATTGAGGATCAGGAATTAAGTCAATTCGCTGGTGATTTTGTGAATATCTACAAACTTGACAGCCAGGTCTATATCAATACCTATGACTCCGCATTCCTGGTGAATGGAGACAGCCTTGTTTTTCAACAGACCGCTGATATGTTGGCCTATTCTTTCTCTAGCCAAGACAAAGACTTTGTCTCCGACTTGGAGGGCAGAATCTACCAACAAGCTGAAGATGGTTTAAAGCTATTGCCTCATAATCAGAGTCTTGAAAGTCGAGGACTTTCTATTAGCGAAGCCGTAGCGGTCAATGACACGTTGATTGCGTGCTCCACTTTGGCGAGTGGGACTATATTTCTCAATGTAAACGATACCTCTTATCTCAAGGTGGTTGATTATTACACGGGTCTTCCTGACAATGAAATCTTTGCAATCCATGCTGATGGTGAAGGTGGTGTTTGGGTTTCACATGAGTTTGGGTTGACCCGAATATCCCCGCTTTTTCCAGCTCACAGCTACTCACATTACCCGGGACTCGAGGGAAATCTATTTTCCACTGCGTGGATAGACGGCACCTTGTGGGTTAGCTCTAGTCTAGGAGTGTACTATTTTGATAAGGACACTACCTTTACTGAAAAAGTATATTATGTAGCTCGTAAACGAAGGACTCCCACGCCAGTTCAACAGAAAACGAGGAGCACACCAGAAAACAAAGTTCGAATCCCTCTGATAAGTAAGCCAAGCAAGTCATCGGCTAAGTCTAAGGATGCTTCTACAAAAAAACCTTTCCTCAAAAAGCTTTTTAAAAAGAAAAAGCGTGCACTCCAAGAACCCACGACGCCGGCTGTAGCAAAAGAAACTCCTAAGCCACAATCTGCTAAGAAGAATAACATCTTTAAAAAAATCACTAGTAAAGTTGAGGATCTAGTTGGCAATAATATCGAAAAGATCAAGGGTAAGCCAAAATCCGACATTTACTATGTCAGGAGAACCAGAAAAATCCCTGAACGCGTTACCTATCAATTCTCAAAAGTGCCAAACGCAAACGGTAAATTTAAAGACCTAGTACCATTTGGAGATAAAGTACTAGCAGCCAGTACCTCGGGAGTTTTTGAAGTCAGTCAGGAGTCTTCGAGTTTGGTGATCGATGAGCCTGTTAGGAGTATCAATTATCTGACTCACACGGATAGACTGTTGGTGAATACCTACAACCAGCAGATGAAGCTGTACTCATTGCAAGAAGACGCATGGGTGGAGTTAGACGTACTTGAGCTAGACGATGTGATTTTAAGTTCGTTTGAGGACGAAGCCGGAGCTATTTGGATGGTCGGAACTGCCTCAATATTCAAAGTACAGCAAGCGGACGATCAGTTTGTTGTAGAAAAAGACTACGATGTCAACAATCGCTTTTTCGACATTATGGATGTCATCCTCCGCAGGGACACCCTCACTTTCATCAATTCGCAAGGCTATTTTTACCTAGATTCCGAAGAGGAGTCTATCAAAGAGAATATCAGCTTGACCAAGCAGATAGGTATGCCCAAAAGCCACTTTAGAGATCAACAAGGCAATGTTTGGGTGTTTAACGGTAAAGTATGGTTCAGAATTTCAACAGAGGGTTTGGTTGTGCCATTTGAGTATCTCAGTATATTTCAGGACTTGAGATTTATTTCTTTTGATGAGCAATCTGATAGGTACTGGTTGATCACTAAAGACAACGAACTGCTCAACTATGATGTGAGGGACGAATTTGATCTTGGAACCCGTTACCAAATGTTTCTGAAGCGCATTTCAAATCAAGCTGGTGCAGTTGATCCTTCTGGCAAATTTTCATTTGGATATGACGAGAATAGGCTCTCATTTGAATTGTCCAAGCCAGATTATATCGGGTTTCTGAATATGGAATACCAGTATAAACTGCAGGGCCTTCAGAGCGATTGGTCAGATTGGAGTGCCAACAATATCATTGATTTCAGCTATTTACCACCGGGTAGTTACAGGCTCAGAGTTCGCACGAGAGATGCTTTTGACCGGTCAGACGAAAGGGAATTGATAGCTTTTAAGATCAGCGCACCGTACTGGCAGCAACCTTGGTTTTATGCATTGCAAATTATATTCTTTGGGGCGTTGGTGGTAGTGTCTACTAGGTTGAATCAGTCTAAAACTCAAAATCAGTTGCTTAGCGAAGGTCTCACTATATTGACAATCATTTTGGTAATTGAGTTTCTCCAGTCTGCCATTGGCTCTTACCTCAATATCAAAAGCTCGCCAGTAGTAGATTTTTTGGTTGATGCCTCAATAGCACTTATGATTTTCCCGCTAGAGCGTCTCCTGAGAATATTGATGACTGGCGGCAAAGCTCAAATACCTGTTGACAAGCTGAAAAAGATCAAGCTAAGTGTCAACCGCAAATAATTTATTCAAAATTCGATTGTAAGCTGGGCAGGGGTGACTTCGGGCTTTTCAAAATTTGAGATGCCTACCCCGAGCAACCGGATTCCTATCTCCACCACAAGTTGTTCGCTGAGGACTTCCTCGATCAGTTTTTGCAGTTGGTCAATGGTGACAATATCCTGACTCTTAGTTTTGCTTCTGGTTATTTGCCTGAAGTCAGCATACTTGATCTTGACAGTCATAGTTTTACCTCGGTCAGGATATTTTTCATATCGCCTGAAGAGTTCCTGGGTCAACTTGAGCAATGCTGTTTTCACTTCGGACATTGTGGTTAGGTCTGTGTCGAAGGTATTTTCCACACTGATAGATTTTCTTTCTCTATCCGGTTTTACGGATCGGTCGTCAACACCTCTTGCAATGTTGTAGTAGTATGTTCCTGATTTGCCATACCTCAAGGTCAAATCTTCTAGGGAGTGCTTCCTCAGGTCGGCCCCGGTGAATATGCCTGCATGCTTCATCTTCTCTGCAGTGACAGCACCTATTCCAAAAAATTTCTTGATTGGCAGTTTTGCTACGAATTCGTCAGCTTCTTCCGGTAGAATTACAAATAGGCCATCAGGCTTGTCCATGTCGGAGGCAATTTTGGCCAAAAACTTGTTGTAGGAAATACCTGCTGATGCCGTGAGTTCAGTGGTCTTTTTGATAGCGTCCTTAATGGCATGGGCAATGAGGGTCGCAGATTGAGGGCCCTTCCTAGCTTTTGTTACATCCAAGTAGGCTTCATCTAAAGAGAGCGGTTCTACCAGGTCTGTATATTCCAAAAAAATGGATCTAATCTGATTTGAAACTGCTTTATATTTTTCAAAATCGGGACGGACGAAAACAAGATCTGGGCATCGCTTGGCTGCTGTAATTGAGGGCATTGCAGATCGTACACCAAATTTCCTGGCTTCGTAGCTGGCTGCAGCAACCACACCTCTTGCAGCATTGCCACCTACTGCTACTGGTTTACCGCGAAGTGTCGGGTTATCACGCTGCTCAACAGAGGCATAGAATGCGTCCATGTCGATATGAATGATTTTCCTAATAACGTTTGGTAATTGATCCACGGTGGGGCTAAATATAAAAACAAACCCCTGCCGCAAATGCAACAGGGGTTTTAAACTTAATTAAACTACTTAAATCTTCATTCGAACTTAACTTGCTCTACGTGCTCCCATGGGATATAAATGGGGTCGTTTTTCCCTGCAAAAACTAGTATACCGGTGTTCTTGTCTGTGACGTCCTGTGATTCCTCAAGTATTAGCTCATCTCCATTTTTCAAAAACACCATGGAGTGATTGTAATTTTTGGGTTTGATCCTTTCTATATTCCTAAAGGGTATTAGGTACTCGATATCTTCCTGTTCGCCTTGCAGGATCTCGTAGTTGTATTCTTCGTCCAGATCGAAAATGAGCTTACCCTTCAGAGACTCTCCTTTTGAGGTGATCACCTGACCTTTCAGTATTTGTTGAGTTTTGAAACTATCATAAGTAGGGCTAGCTTTTGGCGCGGGTTTGAAAGTCACTTTTCGAAAAGACCTCCAGGGTATATCAACACGACCTAGTCCTTTGATGGTGACAATAACTCCCCTGTTTCCGCTATCTACATCATTGCTGCCTCGTAACTCAAAAGACCTGCCGGATTGTAGTTGTACATCGCACCTGCTGGAGCCTATTTTGGTAATGGATTGCAGCTTACCAAAGGGAATGGAGACATCTCCATCATACGTATCGCCGTCCAGTTTGTCAGTAGATAACCTTTCGTCGTGATCCCATTGTACGAATCCGGTAAAAGATCCTTCATCTGTTTCCACCACGCCATATAGCGCTTCACCGAAGTTGTCAATCAACTTCGCGGGGGTCTTTATAAATTCAATGCTTTCTATCTTATTCCAATCCAGGTCGATCTGACCCATTTCAGGGTCCAGTATTTTGATTTTTGAGCCGACATCATTGTAACCTACTCCCGAAATCTCTCTGACTTCTCCATTTTGTAGGACGACCTCCACACGTTTACGACTGATGGGAGTAAGTGACTTTAG
>JAHCMJ010000114.1 GCA_019192485.1 Cyclobacteriaceae bacterium HetDA_MAG_MS6
CAATTCAGGCAGCAGGTACCAGTTGTCACCTACGAGGATGTATTCCCCTATATCGACAGGCTGATGAAAGGCGAACAAAATGTGTTGTGGCCTACCGAGATTCGCTGGTTCGCAAAGTCCTCTGGTACGACTAACGCCAGAAGCAAGTTTATCCCTGTAACGGCTGAGGCTCTCGAAGACTGCCACTTCAAAGGTGGAAAGGACATGCTATCGCTGTATTTCAACAATCATCCGGACTCCAAAATGTTTACAGGCAAGAGTCTGGTAATTGGTGGTAGTCATCAGGTTAATCAATTCAGCTCCAACCCAAAATCCTATTATGGGGACGTCTCCGCGGTACTCCTCAAAAATCTCCCCTGGTGGGCTCAAATCGTCAGAACACCTAGTATGGATATTGCCCTCATGGACGAATGGGAAGCAAAAATTGATAAAATGGCTGAAGCTACGGCGGAGGAAAACGTCACTTGCATATCCGGGGTGCCGACATGGACTGTGGTACTTATTGAGAAGATACTGAAGAATAGAGGAGCGAAACATATCTTAGAAGTGTGGCCAAACTTGGAAGTATTTGTACATGGAGCCGTGTCATTTACACCCTATCAGGAGCTTTTCGAGCGGTTGATCCCCTCTCCTGAAATGCGATACATGGAAACTTACAATGCATCGGAAGGCTTCTTTGGTATTCAAGACCTGACTGCAGAGAAAGAAATGTTGCTCATGCTGGACTATGGTATATTCTACGAGTTTATCCCGATGTCTGAGATAAATCGTGAACATCCCCAGACTGTGACCTTGGATCAGGTAGAAGTAGGTAAAAACTATGCAGTGGTCATCTCAACCAATGCAGGCTTATGGAGGTATAAGATCGGTGACACCATCAAATTCACCTCAACAAACCCGTACAGGATCAAAATATCCGGCCGTACCAAGCATTTTATCAACGCATTCGGTGAAGAATTGATTATCGAAAACGCTGAGACAGCTATTGCGAGTGCTTGCGAGGCTACAAAAGCTCAAATTTATGACTTCACTGCTGGCCCCGTCTATTTGGGAACAGGAAAAAAAGGAGGTCACGAGTGGGTCATCGAATTCTCCCAGGAACCTGAAGATCGGAACCTATTCAATGAAATACTTGATCGTAAACTACGAGAGATCAACTCCGACTACGATGCGAAGCGGCATCGCGACTTAGCCCTAGTTGCCCCAACTATTCACATGGCGCAACCAGGTACTTTTCACGATTGGATGAAGCGACGTGGCAAACTCGGAGGACAAAACAAGGTGCCGAGATTGGCTAACAACAGGGAGTATTTAGACGAAGTACTAGAAATGATGGGGATCGGCGCTTTATCATCCCAATAGATCACTCCTCCCTGACATGGTCAACGTAATGCTCCCACTTAGCCAGTACTTCCTTGAAATCTGGGGGTAGTTCTGAATCAAATTGTACCCTTTTACCCGTTGTAGGATGATCAAAACCCAATGTTTTGGCATGCAGCGCCTGCCGCGGAATGATCGAAAAGCAATTTTGTACAAATTGCTTGTACTTAGTGAAAATTGTTCCCTTCAGTATCCTGTCTCCACCATAAAGCGCATCATTGAAGAGCGGGTGTCCCAGATACTTGAGGTGCGCTCGGATCTGATGAGTACGCCCTGTTTCCAAATTACATTTCAACAGACTTACATATCGGAAAGTCCGGACAGTTTCGAAATGTGTAATGGCGTGCCTGCCCATTTCCCCATTAGGAAACGCCACGGTAACCCGCCTATCCTTTAGGCTTCGACCGATATTGACGTTGATGGTCCCCGATTTCGGTTCAGGTTCACCCCAGACCAAGGCATAGTAGGTTCGATCTATTGTATGATCAAAAAATTGCTTAGCCAGACCACTCATTGCCTTTTCGGACTTGGCAATTACCAGTAACCCAGAAGTATCTTTATCTATCCTGTGCACAAGGCCAGGACGTCCGTGATTATTGGGCATTTCCGGTAGGTTCTGAAAGTGCCAGGCCAAGGCATTCACCAAGGTACCGCTCCAGTTTTGATATGCAGGGTGCACTACCATTCCTGCCGACTTGTTGACGATCAGTAGATGATCATCTTCATATATGATTTTTAGAGGAAGGTTCTCAGGCACAACCTCATCATCCCTGGGAGGTTCCGGTAGGAATATGGTGATCTCATCACCCTGATGTACTTTATAGTTCGGCTTGACAACTTGTCCGTTTACCTTAACAAACCCCTGCTTTATACCTTCCTGTAGCTTGTTTCGGGTAACATTAGGCAGTCGATCCATCAAAAATTTATCAATCCGCAATAGGGTTTGTTTTGGATCAACTGTAATATGATGGTGTTCAAACAGTTCTTCTTCCTGATTACTTTCATCGGGGGATTGCATGAAACAAAATTAATCTAACTTGTGACTATGAGTTTCCTAGAATTCCCTACACCCGTTCAGGAGATCAGCAGTGAGCTCTTTTTGAGTAAAGGAGTTCAGGTCTTCGTGAAACGAGAAGATCTCATTCACCCTGAGATCATGGGGAACAAATGGCGAAAACTCAAATATAATCTGCTGGAGGCGCAGTCCAACAAGGTGCGTACCCTGGTTACTTTTGGTGGAGCGTATTCCAATCACATTGCTGCTACTGCTGCCGCAGCTAATGAATATGGATTCAGAAGTATAGGCATTATCAGAGGCGATGAACTAGGGCCTAGCAGCAACCCAACTTTGGAAAAGGCACAGCAAAATGGCATGATGCTTCTTTTTGTTTCACGGGCTGATTTTAGAAAAATGAAGGTTGGGGAAATCCCTTTACCAGTCGAAGATCGTAACTACTATGTGTTACCGGAAGGAGGCACCAATGAGCTAGCAATCAATGGAGTCGCCGAGATCACCGAGGAGATTACCGAAGATTTTGACATAATAACCACCCCTGTCGGTACAGGAGGCACTTTAGCAGGCCTGGTAAAAGGTATGGCGGGTGACAAATTTGTATTGGGATTCTCTGCAGTAAAAGGGCAATTCATTGTGGAAGAGGTTGCGGATTTGCTAAAAAACAACCGTATCCCCTGGGGGAATTATAAGGTGGAGACACAGTTCCATTTTGGTGGATATGGCAAGTTTGATGATACATTAATCGACTTCATGGGCAATTTCTATCATGAAAATAACCTCGTTTTGGAGCCGATTTATACCGGAAAGATGTTTTTTGGCGTTTGGGAAATGATTAAAAATGAGCAAATTGCATCTGGGAATAAAATTTTGATGCTGCATACAGGTGGTTTGCAAGGTGTTTTGGGATTCAATGAACGTTTTGGATCTCTCATCCCGGATGCATCAGGTATATGAAAAAGTTTGTGGCCATATTTTTTGCACTCCTTGTCTTTTGGAGCTGCAACGTTAGCGACATAGATTTCGACAATATCGAAACTCCAACGCTCAACGGTCTATTTGCATTCCCTATTGGAGAGTTTACCTACACCATGCGCGAGCTAATCGACGAGGCTGACGATGCCGAGGTGGAAATAGAGGAAGATAGTATTACAACTTTGCTGTCGCTGACATATCGGGATACCATCTCTTACTCATCGGACAGTGACTTCATTTCAATACCGGATGTTAGCAACAGTCAGACTGTCTCCCTCCCGATCACCGCGCCGGTACCAGCCCCGGTGGCAGTCAACTTAGATTCAACATACAGCTTCATCTACCAACCGGTAAACAACGAACAATTAGATTCGGTCATCTATGACGCAGGTACATTGACATTCGAGGTATCTTCAACCCTTAGCAGTACCATCGACTACGATTTTACAGTAGGAAACACCATCAGGATTGCTAATAATCAGCCCGTAGTCTTCTCAGGAACACTCAATAACAATACCGTGGTACAGACACAGGATCTTGCCGGGTATAAAACCACGCTGGTTCCTAGCGGCACCCGCAATGAGTTTCAAGGAAATTTCACAGGCTCAATTCAACTACAAGCTGGCCAGGAAATTACAGCCAATGATGCCATTTCCTTTACATTAACCTACTCCGACCAGTCTTTCACCGTACTATATGGTTTTTTTGGACAGGATACGATTGAGGTAGGCAACCAAAGCATAGACGTGACCTTCTTTGATGAACTGGGAGGAGACGGTGGTATAGAATTTCGCGACCCGCAGATCAATTTTAATTTTGAAAATTCGTTCGGCGTGCCGATTGGCGTGTCATTTGCTCGAGTATATGGCGTCGAAACCGATTCAACGACTGGATTGAGTGATACTACCTTTCTGGAAGGATCTGCGGCTACTACACTTCAAAATGTTGCCGCACCAACTGTGAACGAAGTCGGATCTTCTGCGCAAAGTCTGGTAAGCCTAAATGCATCCAACTCTACGCTAAATGAAATCTTTGGAAGCACACCAGAGCAACTTACTTTCGAAGTTTCTGCCGTATCTAACCCTCCTGGAGTCAATCAACAAAACTTCCTCATCCCCAACAGTGAGATTACAGCTTTCATAGATGTCTCCCTACCGATGGAGCTGAAGCTGGACAACCTGACGAGAGAGGTTGATTTCGATCTGGATGGCGGAGTAGACTTCGATGAGGCGGATTCTGTATCTATTCGAGTTGTCAGCGCCAATGAATTGCCCTTCTCAGCTCTGGTAGATCTACAGATTCTTAATGCCGGAGACACCGTACTCTATGAAGTTACTGACAACAGGGTATTGGCGACTCCTTTCCTTGATCTAGATGGTATCACTCGGGAGCCAGAAATCAATGTAGCACAAATACCGCTTGATAGCACAGGAATAAGGTCACTCAATAACGGGGATCGACTCAATCTCATCCTGAGATTAAATACTCCCGAAACACTCAACTCCCAGGAGATTTACGTGAAGTTACTAGCTCGATATGCCCTCAATGTCAAAGTGTCTGTCATCGGTAAGGTGAACTACAAGCCCTAGTGAAGAAAATCCTTACCATATCGTTTATCTCACTGTTTGCGGTGAAGGTTTTAGCACAACATGGATTGGCATTCCATCACCTTGGCAACGCTACTTTCCAAAACACACAGTTTAATGCTGCAAACTTCCCCGAAGGTCGACTATTTGTCGGCGTGCCTTTGCTCTCCGGCATCAACGTCTTTTACAACAATGCATTAAGCTACAATGATCTCTTTACAAAAACAGAATCTGGCAATAACCTCATAGATGTAGAAAAGGCGCTGGGAGAGTTAGATGCGCAAAACACCATTTCGGTGTCTAGCATGATCAGTTTATTTCATGTGGGTTTCAGAACACCTCATGGCGCTGCCCTCAGCTTTTTCGCAAATGAACGTATAGAAGTCGACTTCCTATTTCCAAGGAGATTGATCGAATTTGGTTGGGAGGGCAACGGCACCCTTATTGGTGAAAAGACCAAACTTGGGCAAATGGCTGTGAATGCTTCTCACTTCCGTGAATTTGGAGTAGGATATGCTTACCGAATACCCGAGTATAGAATTGCCATAGGCATCAGGGCAAAATACTACGTTGGCTTTGTGAATGTCAGTAGCCCTATTGGACTGACGGCTGACGTTACCACTGAAGTAGAAAACAACCAGTTGAATGTAGACCTGAAAGAAGCTGTACTACGTACTTCAGGTTTAGATATCATTCAAGGTAATGAGGGCAGCCTGGGAAGCCACCTAATCTTTAATGGCAACAGAGGATTCGGAGTTGACCTTGGGTTTGACTATCAGGTTACTCCAAGATATTCTGTTTCATTAGGCCTCAACGATATTGGATTCATGTCCTGGAAGGAAGACATCACCAATCACGTCATTAACGATACCTCGTTTGTTTACCTTGGGGTTCCCGACCTAAAGGAAGGTCGAAATATCCTGGATTACATTCAAGACTCACTGATTGATCAATTCAGTCGAAGAAAAAACGCAGATGCATATAGTGCCCCAATGGTAGCTACAGCTTTTGGAAGTGTAACTTACCGGTTTGCACCTACCACTGACATCATTGGCACCATAGCTGGTAGATTGGTTCAGGGCCTCCCCAGAGCATCACTGGCAGTGGGGGTCAGGCAAAGCTTCGGCAGTGCTATAACAGTGTCTGGTACTGTGACCAAGCTTCCTCAGCGATTTATCAACCTGGGAGTTGCTTTTGCAGCGCAGGCTGGACCGGTACAATTCTATATGGCAAGCGACAAAGTGGTGGGCTACTCTGTACCTGACACCAGGGCGGCGGAATTTCGGTTTGGCATCAATTTGATTTTTGGTGAAAGAAAAGAAAAGGTCGAAAAGTACAAAGGACTACAAACCAAAGGTTTTAACAGTTCGCGATTTATGGGTAAAAAGGTAAACGTGAAAGGTCAGGACGGCATCTATACCATTATCAATAAGCAAAAGCGTCGGAAGATTAAGAACTAACCAAATAAATCTTGCAAGGCATCTCTTAGAGCAGGAAAAGCATGAACCTGGGAGTCTTTGATGGATTTCACTTTTCCACCTCCATTTGATGAAATGTAAATCTCTGAAAATCCCAGCTTTGCGGCTTCCAGCATTCTGGTTTCTATCCGATTGACGCTCCTCATTTCACCACCAAGACCTACTTCCGCAACAAAACAAGTTTTCTCGGGTAGAGTGATATCATTGTAGGACGAAAACACAGCTGCGCAGACAGCAAGATCAAGCGAGGGATCGTCTACCCGAAGTCCACCTGTAATATTGAGAAATACATCTTGTGTGCTTAACCTGACCCCAAGTCTCTTCTCCAAAACAGCCAGGAGCATATGAAGTCTTTTTACATCAAACCCAGTGCAGGTTCTTTGAGGCGTACCATAAGTGGCCGGGCTGACCAATGCCTGAACCTCGATCAGCAACGGTCGATTTCCCTCCATCAAGGCACCGATAGCCACACCACTAAGCCTGGTATCATGATCCGATATCAGAATTTCTGAAGGATTCTTGACCTCCTCCAAACCAGAGTCGTGCATACGATAAATACCCAACTCATCCGTCGAACCAAACCTGTTTTTGGTATTGCGCAAGATTCGATAGACCATATTTCTATCCCCCTCGAACTGAAGCACAGTATCTACCATGTGTTCAAGAACCTTGGGTCCTGCAATATTTCCTTCTTTGTTGATATGCCCAATCAAAAAGGCCGGTGTATTAGTTTCTTTAGCAAATCGCATCAACTGACCTGTACACTCTCTCACCTGCGAGATGGAACCAGCGGTGGCATCCAACCTCGAAGAGTGTAGCGTCTGTATCGAATCAATCACGACCATATCAGGATTGAGTTGAGCTACTTGGTTGAAAACATCTTCTAAAGACGTCTCCGAGAGGAGAAAACACTTTTCATTGATGATCCCTAGTCGATCTGCTCGCATTTTGATCTGTTGAGGACTCTCTTCACCAGAGACATAGAGAATCTTCAACGAAAGCCGGATAGCTACCTGAAGCAACAAAGTGGATTTGCCAATCCCTGGGTCTCCACCGATCAACACCAGGGACCCGTTAACTATACCTCCACCCAGTACCCTATCGAGTTCTCCATCCCCTGAACTAAACCTATCCAGTTTTTCAACAGTAATGTCTTGAATTTCTCGAGGTTGATTGCGTGATCGATTACCCAGAGATTCCTTTTGCCAAAGTGAAGCATTGGAGTTGTCCTCTTTTTGCAGCAATTCCTCTACATAGGTATTCCATTCCCCACAGGAAGGACATTTTCCAACCCACTTAGCGGATTGAGCTCCGCAATTTTGACAGAAAAAGGCAGTTTTTGTTTTGGCCAATCCTTAGCTTTTATCGGCTAAGGTATTGAGAATTTTCAATACTTCAGGACGATAGTTTCGACCTACAGGTATGTGGTCGGACCCAATTTCTATCTCGCTGGAGTTGTAAGCGTCGATCCTATTTTTAGGTACGATAAATGACCGATGAACTCGAAAAAATTGCGTAGAAGGCAACACATGTTCAGCCTCTGTAATACTCATATGTGTACAAAATGACTTCTCATCGGTAACGAATTTCACATAGTCTCGCTGACTTTCGAGGTACCTGATCTTTTCCAGCTCCACTTTCACCATTTTCTTATCTACTTTAAGGAACAGGTACTTGCCACTGGTCGCCTGCTCAGCATCTTCTGAAGTAGCCTTGGTTATAGCCTTCACAAATCGATCGAAAGAGATTGGTTTGAGTAGATAGTCCGTTACCTCCAGTTCGAAACCTTCTAAGGCATAATCTCTATAGGCAGTCGTGAAAATGATCTTTGGCTTGTTGATAAGAGATTTTACCAGATCCAGGCCTGTTAGCTGCGGCATCTGAATATCCATGAAAATCAAATCAACTGGGTTTTTTCCTAAAAATTCGAAAGCCTTTACCGGATTGGTAAAAGTCTTGAGCAATGACAAATAATCAAACCGCTCTACATATGATTCAATAACCTCGATAGCCAATGGCTCATCGTCAATAATGATACATTTTTGGGGATTTATCATGATCTGATTTCCAATGTCACTTTAAATTCATCTTGGTGATCTTCTGTCCGTAAGGTGAAATTTTCCTGACCATATTGCAGCTCCAGCCTACGCCGTACATTATGCAACCCTATGCCATTTTGTTTTTCTGATTTTAGTGCTGATATGGGCTTGCTATTTACAATGGTCATCCCGATATAATGATCCTGAGTATCCAACTCGAAGGTGATTACCGACTTGTCTAGCTCTTTACTCGTGCCGTGTTTAAAAGCGTTTTCTAGGAAAGGTAAAAAAATCAAGGGTGCAATCTCCTTCTTCCCCACCTCACCTGTAATCATCACCTCTGTCTCCAGTCTATCACCATATCTGATCTTTTCAATTTCAAAATAATTGCGAACAAATTGCACTTCTCTTGAAAGCTTCACCCGGTCCGTATCACACTCATACAACATGTAATCCATCAAGTCAGAAAGTTTCAATACCAGTTCGGGAGCCTTGTCGGATTTCTTCAGTGTAAGGGCATAGAGATTATTGAGTGTATTGAACAGAAAGTGCGGATGCAACTGCGTCTTGAGAAATTTGAGTTCTGCTTCAAGCTTACCCTTCGCTAATTCCTCCGTTTCCTTTTGCTGTCGGTACCAGTGCTTCAGGAATTTGATGATAAAAGCTACCAAGACATAGGGATAAATATAGGTAGCAGCTTTGATGATCTTGGGTATGTACAACAATGGCCCCCAATACTCATCAGGACTAAAGATGGGAAGCTCGATATACAAGGCAATCACCCAGTGAAGAAACCCGGACAGCAATAATATCGGAATCAACCATGCAAAAAATACACCATACCTCTCCTTCAGAAGAAATCGTGGCATCAGGACATACAAAGTGATGTAAGTAGGGATCAGCTTATCAGGCAGATATAGTAACTGTAGCAAAAATTGCTTGAAATAGTCGTCATGAAAACTTCCCCACAGCAAGGCAAAAAATACAATGATAGAGGCCCAATAGACAAGGTGTCTCAGGAGTCGATAGCGGAACACATCTGAATTGATCATTCTATTCATCCAGATCAAATATACGGCAGAAGGTCTCATGGCTGTAATAGACCCAGATAGACGGCATCTATCTTATGACAAAAACAAGATATTCTCAAACCTTACTTGGGATGACTGCCTTTCGTCATGCGATTTTGGCCTGTTGGTATTAGTGAAAGTGTTTTTCATCAAAAGCCTTTGACTGCATTTATCAATACGCGTTGGATATAGCAACTACTATGAAGACGACTCTGATCATTTTTTCACTGTGTCTGTCGTGTCACATGATGCAGGCAGACAATAGGGATAAGTTTACCTACAAAGTGCTCAAAGGCAATGTATCTATCCAAGTCGATGGCTTGGTATCTCCCGGAGAATGGTCATCGATAAGCACCTTTAGCAAATTCATCAATAAATGGCCCATCGATACCGGCATCGCTTCAGCCCAAACACAAGTCAAAATTACTTATGATGACCAGTATCTCTATGTCATGGCAAAATGCCAGCAGAAGCGCGAAGACCTAGTTATTCAGACACTAAAAAGGGACAACTCCACAGGTTATTGGGGAAGCGATGCCTTCGCTTTTATCGTAGATCCAATCAATCAAAGGAGCAATGGATTTCTCTTTGGGGTGACTGCCGGAGGAGCACAAATGGAGGCCACACTGAATATGGGCCGAGTCAGGACTGAGTTCGATGAAAACTGGGATACTAAATGGTTTTCAGCTACGGCCGTTTATGACGATCACTGGGTTGCAGAGATGGCCATCCCATTCAACGCTATTCGGTACAATCCACAAAATCTCAATTGGGGTGTCAACTTTGTTCGTAATGACATGAAGAACAATGTCTATTCTACCTGGGCACATGTGCCACTAGGATTCCCAGGTATTGATTTGGGCCACATGGGCTCACTTCAGTGGAACAACATCCCAGCTACCAGCGGCAAGAAAATAATCTTGATCCCATACGCCTCTGGTGGTTTAGGTCAGGATTTTGAAGAAAATGAGGATCCTAAATCCAGTGGCGATATAGGATTAGATGCTAAAATTGCTATTAGTTCTTCGCTGAATTTGGATCTCACCGTAAATCCTGATTTTTCAAATGTAGATGTGGACAGGCAAGTCACAAATCTGAGTCGATTTAGCATCTTCTTTCCTGAGCGGCGAGGGTTTTTCCTGGAAAACAGTGATTTGTTTACTAACTATGGGACATTCGGTATTACTCCCTTTTTCTCCAGGACCATTGGCCTTCATGATGGAGATCCGGTACCCATTCTTTTTGGCGCTCGGTTGTCTGGCAACCTCACACAACACCTACGGGTCGGCATCATGGATATCCAAACTTCCGGCAATGATGAGGTAGACCCAAGCAATTATTTTGTAACTGCCATCCAGCATCAGGTATTGAAGAGATCCCGGATCAAGGCCCTCATTACTAATAGGCAAGCATCGCAAAGCAATGAGAGTGAGTCTGCGCAGGACTATAACCGAACAGGTGGATTAGAGTTTGATTACATCTCTGAAAACGGCAAATTGCTAGCAACTGCTAAATACCACAGTGCCTTCGACGAAAACAATCTTGACAAAAACACCTACTACACTATTGGCGGAGGCTATAATGACGGAAGGTTTTTCGGTGGATTTTACTACAATCACGTTGGAGAAAACTATGTATCTGACCTTGGTTTTGTGCCACGACTGGAACACGAGGACCCGGTGGCAGATACCACTATCAGAGTAGGATTTAATAGAATCAACTCTTGGGCTGGCTACGTGCATCGACCCAAAAATGGTAAAATCAATAATATGGAGTTCAACCCCTGGAATGTATTGTTCTTCAATGATAATGGAGACTTCATGGAACGAATTACGGGCTTCGCCTTTGAGATGAGTATGAAGTCCAGGCAACGATTTTTCTTAGAGATTGAAAACAATGAGATCCAACTCCAAGTACCTGCAGATCTTATCGATGATGATACACCACTGCCTATAGATCGCTACAACAACACCTTTGTGAGTGCTAGATGGCGAACAGACAATAGAAAGACCATCAGTGCTAGCTTCGGGCTGGGTGCAGGGAGCTTCTATACGGGAGATCGCAAAGAACTCAGCGTTACAGTCAACTACCGTAAGCAGCCATGGGGCAATTTGTCGTTTAGCTATACACAAAACCGAGTTGATCTCGGAGAGCTCTATGGAGAAACCGTTTTACACCTGCTAGGGCCAAGTGCGGAAATCAGTTTTTCTAACAGTATGTTCTGGACCACATTCCTACAATATAATACTCAAGATGAAAATTTCAATATCAACAGTCGATTCCAATGGCGATATAAACCCATGTCGGATATCTTCCTGGTATACTCCGAAAACTATGCTACAACGAATCTAGCAGTCAAAAACCGGGGCGTAGTTTTTAAAATGACACATTGGCTCAACCTCTAGCACATCTTTACGTAGCTGCCTAGCCAGGTCAGGTTGTCCAGGTAGGGATTTAGCGCCTGACTTACTTTTTCGTCCTCAAAATGGCCATCGAAGTCAATGAAGAAGAAATATTTAAACTGCGATCCAATCTTGGCGGGTCTGCTCTCCACCTTGCACAAATTGATCCCCGCCTGATGAAACTCTTGTAAAAAGCTTGCTAGTGCACCGGGTTGATCAGGCAACCGCGCAAGAATAGAAGACTTATCATTGCCGCTTCTTTGATTGACAAAATCCTTGCTGATGATCAGAAACCTTGTATGGTTATCTCCTGAATCCTCAATATTGTCATAAAGTATAGGTAGTTGGTACTGGCGAGCTGCTATATGCGAGCAAATCGCGGCTGCACCTTCTTCCTCTATAGCCATCCGGCAAGCGCTGCTAGTAGAATTTACAGGTACGTAGGTTACCTCATCCCCAAAAAACTCTTTCAGAAACTTCTTACACTGACGAAAGGCAATATCTTTTGAGTAGATTTTTTTGATGTTGGTCAGGTTCTCGGCCTTGGAGGCGAATGCAAAATGAATTGGTAAAACAATCTCAGCGGCAATACTTAGCTGATGCTCCCCTAGCAGGTCAATTGTTTCCTGAACAGTACCTTCTTGATTATTTTCCACAGGGATCACACCAAATCTTGCCCTGGTAGTCTGCACCGCTTCAAATACTGATGAGATCGAAGCTAAAGAAAGGTATTCGCTCATAGAGCCATATCGGGACTCTGCCGCTTGATGCGTAAAACTTCCCTGCGGACCCAAATAGGCAATCCTTTCAGGTAACTCGTAGTTTCTGCTCACAGCAAATATCTCAAGGAAGAGTGCCTCTATCGCAGATCGTGTCAGCGGACCCTTGCTTTGCGAGGCTAGTCGATCGATGATAGCCTTTTCCCGTTCCGGACGATAGATAGATGCCTGGTTGGTTCTCTTGAAGTCTCCCACCTTCTTGACCAATTTCATCCGTTGATTTAGCAAATCAATTAGTTGATCATCAATCTCATCTATTCCTTTTCTTAGTTCATCTAGCATATTGCACTTCCAAAAATTGAAACCCTAAATTTAGAAAATAGCAGATTGGTAAAAGCCGGGCCTTTCGACTAATTTTGGCCGCATGCAAAGAGACACCACCGTATTTGATCTGATTGGCAAGGAGAAGGAGCGTCAACTAAATGGAATTGAGCTGATTGCTTCCGAAAATTTTGTTTCA
>JAHCMJ010000115.1 GCA_019192485.1 Cyclobacteriaceae bacterium HetDA_MAG_MS6
TTCCGCAGACTTATGCTTCCGGCTTTTCGCTTGGCCTTATGACCAAGGATATCGTCAGGACTGGTAGGCTCTTCAATCCAATAAGGACTGAATGGCATAAGCTTTTTCATGTTATCAACGGCCTCGCTTACTTCCCATTTTTGATTGGCATCGGTCATTAGTGTCATTTTGTCACCAATGATTGATCTCATCAGTTTTGCTCGGCGAACATCATCTTCAATATCCGAACCTACTTTTATTTTCAAATGAGTCCACCCCTCGCTCATAGCTTCTCTGCAGAGCCTTTCGATTTTTTGATCGTCATACCCAAGCCATCCCGCTGATGTTGTATATCCGGGATACCCTTTTTTATGCAGTTCTGCAATTCTTTGCTGTTTGCCATGCTCTGCTTTTTGGAGGATCGCTAGCGCCTCTTGTGGAGTAATAGCATCGGTTAGATAAGTGAAGTCTATACAAGAAAGTAGCTCTTGCGGTGACATATCTGCGACCAATTGCCACAGAGGCTTTTTCTCAGCCTTGGCATATAGGTCCCATACTGCATTTACAACTGCTCCCATTGCCAGATGAATGACGCCTTTTTCAGGTCCCAACCACCTCAACTGGCTATCACCATTGATCTCTCGCCAAAACCCAGCCATGTCCTGTGTGATGCTGATCAGTTCCTTGCCAACGATGAGATGTTCCAATGCTCTTATCGCCTGAACGCAAATATCATTTCCTCTACCGATGGTAAACGTAAGTCCATGTCCTTCCAGGTCGGGGACATTTGTTTTCAGAATAACATAAGCCGCAGAATAATCAGGATCTGGGTTCATTGCGTCTGAACCATCTAAGAATTCACTAGTCGGAAAGCGAATATCACGAGTTTCCAGGCTTGTAATTTTAATATCCATGAGTTACAGTTAGTAAGGATTAAAATTACTTTCCAGGCAAATCCTTTACCTAATGCCTGATCAGCCTTCTGTAGGTATTTTTTTGCAGTGCTATGAGATCAAATGTTTAGGTAAATCAGGGATTTGTTCACAACCAAGTTGCTCCATGACCTGTTTGAGTTGCATTTTTAAAATGGCTATGGTATGATCTCCTCCTTTTGAGCCAAGAGCACCAACACCATACATGAAGGGTCGACCCATCAAAACCATTTGTGCACCGCATGCTAAGCCTCTGCCAATATCTGGACCGGATCTCATGCCGCCGTCCATCATGATAGTCATTTTCTTTCCAAATTTTTTAGCTAACCTGGTGAGTGGCTTAATAGTTGATTCGCCAGCATCGAGCTGTCTTCCACCATGATTTGACACGATGATCCCATCGATACCTAGCTCTACAGCTTTCTCGGCATCCTTTTCGTTGACGACGCCCTTCACCACCAGCTTACCTTTCCATAAGTCTCTCAGGGCTTTCAGTTTTTCTTCATTTAATCGTCCGTCAAAAGTATCGTTCATGAACTTTCCGAGCTGACTTAGATTTAGGTTTTTGGGCATATAAGGCTTCAGTGTGGCAAAGTCGGGTTGGCCGTAATAAAGTGTTTGCAATGCCCATTTTGGTTTTGACATGATCTGCAGGATATTCTTAACAGACATTTTAGGTGGCATGGCAAGTCCGTTCTTAATGTCTTTGTAACGAATACCGAAACTGGGAGTGTCTGCTAAAGCTACCAAGACATTGCAGCCTGAGCTATTAGCTCGGGCAAGCATATCGTCTCGCAGCTTGTTTTCGGCAGGGTGGTACAGCTGAAACCAGAATTTACCTTCTGTAATTTCACCAATTTTCTCAATACTACTGGTAGTTACGGTACTTAGCGTAAAGGGGATATTGTGCTGTCTAGCCGCTTTGGCAAGGATCTCCGGAGACCTGGGCCACATGAGCCCCTGTAGCCCTACAGGTGCAATACCAAATGGCGCATCATATTGCTGTCCGAAAATTTCTGTTTGAAGGGAAGCAGATTCATATTGCTTTAGGTATTCAGGCATAAGCTGGACTTCCTGAATATCAGATTTGTTCTTTGCCAGGTTATACTCCTCATTAGCTCCGCCGATCAGGTATTCGAATGCAAACTTTGGAATACGTTGGCTAGCTTTTTTTCTCAGGTCCTGGACTGACGGATACCTGGAATTGATCAACAGCTCATCCTTTTTTCCACTCATCATTAGTCATGTTTCATAGCATTCATACCATTTCCTTCAAATACTCAACTTGCTAGTTTGATATGGCTCTGTCTAAGTGAACATACCCTCCGTCGACAAAAAGTAACTGGCCAGTGGTGTGACTTGACCTGGGGGAAAGCAAAAAAGTAACTGTATCAGCTATTTCCTCTACCGTAGTCATACGGTTTTCTAATGGGATTTTTTCTGTGATCTGCTTCAGTCGCTGCTCCGGATCAGGAAATCCCTTTATCCATTTTGCGTACTGAGGCGTAAAACTCTCCGCGACAATCAAAGCATTAACCCGAATGCCATATGGAAGCAGCTCGATGGCCCATTCCCTAGTCAAGGCATTGCGACCACCATTTCCCGCAGCATATCCAGAGGTATTGCCCTGTCCCGTTACTGAGACTTTAGAGCCGATGTTGACGATTGAACCCTTACCCTTTTTGAGTTCAGGAAGACAGAGGTGAGCCATCCAATAATAGTGAGCAACATTTCTGCGTAGGGACTCCATGAAATCTTCGTAACTGCCATGTTCGAGACTCACCCCATCATTAAGCCCAGCGTTATTAACCAGCCCATCAATTCTTCCTAACCTGTCAATTACATTATTGATGGCCTTTTCGCATTGTTTGGGATCAGTCAATTCTGCTAACGCATGAAAACAGTGACCGCCCTGCTCTTTTATGAACTCTACTGCTTTAATTACATCCGGTTCGGTTCTTCCAATGATTACAGGGATCGCACCTTCGGCAGCAAGAGTGTTACAAATGCCGTTTCCAATTCCTTTGTCGCCGCCGGTTACTACGACGACTTTATCCTTGAGCTCTAAGTCCATGTTTGTGTGGGGTATCTTACAATTTATGAAATAGGTCCATCATGCTCTTATTCAAGTCGAATTTAAAAATTAATAAGATCATTTAATGCTCACTGGTAAGCTGTTACATGTTGTTTGGAAATGCCTAGTCCATCGATACCTAGATCCATAACACAGCGGTTGCATTACACTTCGGGCTAATTTGTGTTTCAAAATGAATCTTCTTTTTACCAAGAATTCACTGCAACTAAGCAAGAGTCCTTTACACTTACTACCAGCAAATGATCAAATGGTAGTTCTTTTTTTGCAAGAAGCAAATCTCCGATAGTACTACAAATCGATTTAGTATCAATTTCGATGCTTTAATATTGGTTTTTATTTATCTTTTTCAAATATTTGATGCTCCTTTCAGGCAAAAAAAGTATCACGTGCAACTCAAAGAATTACCCCGATATGCCCCACTTAATCAGAGCTTTTTCGTGGATCATAATAAGTCCAAGCACTTTCTGAATGTATGGCATTGCCATGAACAATTGGAGTTGGTCTATATCAAGAAGAGTACCGGTACTAAATTTATCGGGGACAGTATTACACCATTTCAGCCTGGAAGCTTGGTGCTTATCGGTTCATATCTGCCCCACTTATGGCTGAATGACAAAAAATACCTGGAGACGGATAATTTGGTCGCAGAATCTTACTCGATATTTTTTTCCTCAAAATGTTTTGGTGATACTTTCTTTGACATACCTGAGATGCAGATCATTAAGGGCCTACTACAATCAGCCAGTAGAGGGTTGGAGCTTGAGGGGGTTGGCAAACCCAAGGTGATATCCGCTTTAAAGAACCTGAGTGATTTGGTAGATCATGAAAGAGCGCTGGAGTTATTGAGGATCATTTCTATCATTTGTTGTGAAATGGACAAAAAGGTGCTTTCCAGCCAGTCTTTCATCAATTCTTATCACAAGGAATCCAATTCGCGACTCGACAAGGTATATGAGTATGTACTCAATCATTTTACGGAGGAGATCTCATTGGACTCGGTAGCAGACATCATCAACATGAACGCTTCGTCGTTCAGTCGCTATTTCAAGCAAAAGACCAATAAGACTTTTACTAAATTTTTGAATGAGGTCAGGGTTGGTTACGCTTGCAAGCGATTTACGGAATCTGATCGCAACATTGCTGAAATAGCCTATGAATGTGGGTACAACAATATCTCCAATTTTAACAAGCAATTTCGGTCTCTCAAGGGTATGACGCCCACAGCATATGTAGCTGCTCACCATATGGCATAAGTGACAGTTGGCTAGTTTGGCCAATCATCGTTGGGGTCTTCACCCATGAAGAATTCGATTGTGTTGTCTCCCCTGAATAGGTCGTAGTGATCAAGCCAATATTGGCGATGCGGTTTTCCATTTAATTGGACATCCTGGATGTAAACATTTTGGTCATCTTGATTATATGTTGGAACTAGATAATTTTACATAATGCCTAATTTTCCAATTATAGATGCCCATGTTCACTTTTGGGATCCATTCAAGTTCCACTATCCATGGCTTAAGGATGTACCTGACTTAAATAGATCTTTCTTACCGGAGGATTTTAGTGAAGCTTCCAAGTCATTGCAAGTGGAAAAGATGGTATTTGTACAATGCGATTGTGACAATAGCCAATATTTTCAAGAGGTAAATTGGGTAACCAGCCTTGCTCGGCAAGATCCGAGAATTTCTGGTATGGTGGCATGGGCTCCGCTAGAAAATGGCAAGCAGGTCAGATCAGAACTGGAAGAGCTGAAGCGACGCAATCCTCTTCTTAAAGGCATTAGACGCATTTTACAAGATGAGCACCTGGAATTTTGTTTGCAACCGGATTTTGTAAAGGGTGTGACCCTACTGGAGGAGTATGATTTGACATTTGATATTTGTATTTATGCACGACATCTACCTAGTATCATTCGGTTTGTAGAGCAAGTACCTAGGGTCAAAATGGTATTGGATCATATAGGTAAACCTGATATAAAAGGAGGAGTTTATGAAAGTTGGTCCAGGGACATTACAATCCTATCAGAGTTTGATAACGTTCACTGTAAGTTATCCAGTTTGGCCACCGAAGCGGATCATAAGTCTTGGAGCATAAATGACTTAAAGCCTTACGTAGACCATATTCTTTCCAATTTCGGAGAAGATCGATGTTTTTTTGGTGGAGATTGGCCTGTTTGCAATCTAGCTGCAGACCTGGATACCTGCGTGTCAACGCTTGACCTCCTCTTAGAGGGATTCTCTGAAACGCAGCAGCATAAGATATACAATACTAACGCCACCTCTTTTTACAATCTTTGAAATGGGATATCAAAAAGTTGAAAGGTGGAGACTACTAAGGTCGGTATGTACTTTATAGGTATTCATCTTAGCTATGGGTAGGGCTTTGGGCAGGGATCGCATCAAGTTTGCAGACCTCTTTGTATTGACTTATTCTCTAGCCGTTGCTGGATATGTTTTTTTTGCTGGTAAGCCTGTACCTACGGAAAACTATGGAAGTCGTTGGCCGTTAATGCTCTTTGGTCAAGATAAGCTCCGGTACTGATTAGTAATCGAAATCTAAAAGTGATTGATTCTTCTTTCAGAAGTTTGATCTGGAGTACATCCTCATCATCGGAGTAAACTTGCTGTCCCAATGGGTTAGCAGCCAATAGGCCATACGGACGTGCCATCCAGTAAGCCGGATAGCCTGGATTATCCGGGTGATCTATAATGGCAATTCCGACTTGCTTTCCTGAGACTTCACCATTTAAGATGCACCATGCTGCTTTTTTACCCCAAACTTCTTTTCCGACAAGCCCTAGACTATTGAGATAGTTGCCAGTGATGCCGTTATTGTTTTTGACCTTCTCTCTTATAACTTCGCCATTCTCATCGGTAAAATAATCTTTACCAGCAGGTAGTTCAAGTTCCCTTCTTACCCGGATTGCAAAAAATCCCTCTTTAGAATCCTGAATGACAAGTGTATCCTGCAAAGAGGTTAGCGTACTCAAGCGATCAATGATTCTAATGTTGCCTCTTTGAACAAAGGTCAATTTTGCAGACTCTGCGATTAGATTTTGCCCTAAGCTACTTTTCCAGAGATGTGCGACGTTGAGTTCAGCTGCATTATCGGTGATGACTTCATCAATTTCCTGTAAGCGTATATGGCCGTAATGATGCCTTCTCTCCTCTGGAATGGCAAAAGAGTTATTCCAAAAATCAATGTCATTGATATCACCATGATTCATCCATGACCCGACTTGATGAGGATGATCGGCTCTTTCAAATGGAATTTTAAGGATGGGGTACCCTCGGGTTATCCTTAAGTTGCCGTTTCCGTTAATAGGAAAAAGGATTGGTTTTTTCAGCGAGTCATGATAACAATATGACGTGAATAGCTCATCGCCAATGAGAACATCTATTTGTTTCTGTTCCGGATGATGAGAAAAGTAAACGGACGAATTCTGCTGGCTAGTACATGATGCCAAACCAAGGATAGCGGTGAAAATCAAACGACTCAAAGTGCAATTCATATTCCTGCAAAGTTTGTCGATAACACCAATAGTTTTAAATACTGTCGCGAACGTAATATACGTGCTAATCTATTTCAATGTACTACTATTCGTAGAACGACTTTGTCCACAATACGGGAGACAATACACCATATACTCACGATGAATTCTTCAGTGATAATGGGAAAAGTCACCTAAGTGAATCTTGGATAAAGCAAAAAGAAAAACGGCCAGTATTCCCTTCCTCGGAAGGGTAGGAATGGGTTGGATAGACAAATGTTTTTCTTTTGATGCTACTGATAGTTTGAAGAAAGGTGAGTAGTCGGCGCGTCTTTACTCCAATGAAGTGATTTTTATAGAAATTACGTCTTTTATATAGTTCGTGTGCCCAAAAAGCCCACTGGACAAAAGAACTGAAAGAGTGGGAGAAATCAATGGGCAAAAATCCGACAATTGATGACGTATGAAGACCTATTATAAACCGGTATCTTTTTCTGCCTTTGTTACACTATTGTTATTAATGCTATTTGGGTGTGACCCGACCGAGATAACCCCACCAAATATACTTTGGATAGTTAGTGAAGATAATGGTCCGTTTTTAGGCTGCTATGGAGATAGTCTGGCCACAACGCCAAACCTAGATAAACTAGCCGAACGCGGCATTCGTTATACAAATGCCTATGCTAATGCACCAGTTTGCGCCCCGGCGCGGGCGACTATTATTACCGGCATGTATCCTATCACTTTGGGCTTAGAAAATATGCGGTCAAAGTATGGCATTCCAGATTTTGTGAAATTCTTTCCTCGGTATCTCAGGGAGCTTGGTTACTATACCACTAATCGAAGCAAAAAGGATTATAATACAAAAGACCAGCCCGAAGCATGGGATGAGAGTAGCAAGTCTGCAGACTACAATAATAGAAATCCTGGACAACCATTTTTTCATATTGTCAACTTGATGACGACACACGAAAGCAGACTTCATAGGGATTCTGTTGCTAAAGATCATGATCCAACTCAAGTGAATATTCCGCCGTATCATCCTGATACCAAAGAGGTTAGAAACGACTGGGCAGTCTATTACGACAGGATGTCTGAGATGGATAGTCAAGTTGGAAAAATATTACAAAAGTTGAACACTGATGGTGTGGAGGATAACACCATTGTGTTTTACTATAGCGACCATGGAGGTGCGCTACCACGAAGCAAGAGATTCTTATTCGAATCAGGATTGAAAATACCGATGATTGTTCACATTCCCGAAATGTATAAGTCATTGGCCCCCCAAGTAATGGGTACAACCTCAGAAGACATGGTTTCTTTTATAGACCTCGCTCCCACTGTTTTGAGTTTGGCAGGGATGCAGGTACCAGATCACATGCAGGGGAGATCGTTTCTGGGCAAAAAGGTTAATCCACCCAGACCCTATAATTATGCTTTTAGAGGTAGAATGGATGAGCGAATTGACGTGTCCAGAAGTATAACGGATGGAAGATATCGATACACGAGAAATTATATGCCACATCGGCCATATGCCCAGTATATCGGGTATCTATGGCGAGCACCATCGATGAGGTCTTGGCAAGATCAGTTTGAATTAGGGCAATTGAATGCAGTTCAAGACGCATTTTTTCGACCAAAACCATTTGAGGAACTTTACGACTTAAATACTGACCCACATAATGTTATCAATCTGGCGGAAAACAGCGATTTTAGAGTCACTAAAGAGGGACTGAGTGAGGCTCTCGATCAGTGGCAAATAGAAGTAAAAGATGCTGGACTGGTGCCGGAATCAATGATTGTCGATCTGACTCAGTATGGGACTATCTATGAAAATATCAGTAAGACGGATAATATTGCTGAAAGATTGCAAGTGGCCAAATTGAGCGCCTCAGGCGATAATGAGAACCTAAACAGATTAGTCTCTTTAATTGATTCTGATGATGCCGTTATTAGGTATTGGGCTGCTGTGGGATTGACCATTCTAGGAGATGAAGCAGCTCAGGCAAAACCTATACTAAAAGCGCATTTGAAGGATCAGTCTGTTCCTGTCGGCATTGCTTCTGCAGAGGCATTGTACTACGTAGGTGAAAAAGACCTGGCCCTTCGGTATCTGCTAAAACAGCTCCATGATGATCGGGAAATGGTCAGATTGCAAGTACTGAACGTACTTGACATGATTGGCGAAGATGGTAGGCTATCGTTACCTATAATAAACGACCTGATACGAGATCGGGAAGATCGAGCGTATGACAATAGAGCCATGTGGAGTATGGTTGAAAAGTTTGATGCTAGGGATGAAAGTTTTGGAGATTAGAGATTAGCAATATAGTTAGCTTTGTAAGAGTCATGAACTCAATCTTTTTTACCGATCCGTTCTAAACGGACAAGCTGGCAGTCCTTCTTTGTTGTACAGATTAGCATCTCCAGGATTGTTAGACCAGGCATATCTGACATGTTGCGGACTAGGTACTTCCTCTGACCATACTCTCACTTTGTCGCCTTCAATTCTAGCTTTGGCCCATTTAAATTTTTTGTCTGCACCGCATATGGCAAAACCCTTAACATAATTATATCGATCATTCACCATAAGCCCGGAACCTTGATGTTCAAAATCTATAAGAATAGATTCACCGTCTTTAGCCATAGACTTGAAAACAGGTCCGGAGTATACCAGGGTTTCTCCGTAAGCCAGCTTTCTAGCACCTAGCGAAAGCCTGTATCCCACATCTCTTTTGTTTTTTGGATGGATATCATTGGCTTCGCCAATGTCAATGATCACAGCTTGCGCGGTATTGGGAATATCAAGCGTGGTGGTTTGTGATTCCCTTAGTAAGGCCCAATCACTATCAGTGGGTTGCTTATCGACCTCCATAAAATTAGCAAGCTGTACCCACAAAAAGGGGAAATCACCTAGACCCCATCTACTCCTCCAATCTTCAATCATAGCTGGGAACATTTTCCGATATTCAAATGCCTCCTCAAAATTTGCATTGGATTCGCCTTGATACCAAATCACGCCCTTGATCGGAAAATCCAAGATTGGGTGGATCATTTTATTGAAAATAACAGTAGCTGTCTGATTAGGAGCCAGATTGGTATTTGAGATTTTAGTGACCTTCTCGATCTTAAACTTCCAGTCACCTGCAAGGCTAGTTTTCCCTTTTATTGATTTCAAATGGACCTCATCGGGTTTTCCATAGATCCCGCCTCCTCCTCCGGTATCCTCTACCCGTATGACGATGATATTTTCACCCTTTTTGAGAACATCAGGGCTTACCTTATAGCTTCTTGTTACATTCCAGCTATTCAGCATTCCACCTACTTTTTGGCCATTGATATAAACCCAATCTGAGTCATCAACCTTACCAAGATTCAATGTAATGCCATTCTCTTGTTCTTCATCGGAGAGAGTGAAGACTCTTCTAAACAGAGCTAGTCCATCCATTCCCGGGTAGCCTGATTGCTCCCAAAGTCCTGGTACTTTCATGGTTTCCCATCCACTGTCATCGAAATCTAATTGGTGCATTCCTTTGCTCTTAGCCTTTGCTGAAAGTGTGGCGATCATTTTTTCCATTTTCTGTTGTGCTTCTTTGAGTTCTTGCTCCCTCCGCAGTAACATGGCTTCAATGTCTTCCTTTAAAAAAGGCTGAAGTGCCTCTTTACTTATCCAAGGCTGTATCCTACTTCCTCCCCAAGAAGTATTGAGTAGTCCTATTGGTACCTTAACTTCTTCTCTCAAGGACTTGGCGAAATAGTATCCCACGGCAGAAAATTGACTTCTATTTTCAGAATTATTAACGGCCCATGACGACGAATCCAGGTGATCTTCAGGTGATTGGCTCCAGCTCAGTGATACCTTGAAGTGTCTGATATGATCATCGGATTCTTGAGGATTAGGAATTGCGGATTCACCGAGTTGCTTGATGGTCCAAGCCATATTGGACTGACCTGAGCATACCCAAATATCACCCACCAGAATGTTTGATAACACAATCTCCTCAGAAGCACCTTCAATAGTCATGTTATAAGGTCCACCTACCTGCATGGCTGGTAAGTCAATCGTCCAAACTCCTGAACGGACTTTAGTAGTATACTTTTTACCCTGGAATTTTAAGGTGATCTTTTCATTTTGGCCTGACCAACCCCAGACTTTGATTGGTTGGTTTCGTTGCAAAACCATGTTGTCTGTGAATATCTCGGCGATTTTTAATTGTGCCATAGAAGGTATGGCCAATAGGAGAATAGAGGCACATAAAAATGTACAAATTCTTTTTCTTAGGTTCATTTTTAAAGTTGGTAGGCGCTTTTTAGATAATACAATCCTTTTCATTGTTGGTATTGATATTAGAGCAATTGGAATGCGACTCAGCAGCACAATAAGACACATAGCTGTCAATCTTGTGTAAATTATAAGCACATACCGTAAACATGAGTATTTTAAGTCATTTTCTTAGCTATAGGTGTCATTTTCTTTTTCGAAGCTAGCTTTTGAAGTCACCCAACAAGGGTTTAAGTATTATCTACGAACAGTATTTCGAAGAGGAGTAAAGGCAGGCTGTCTAGCAAAAAACTTCATGACCCCTCAAAAGAGTGTCAGGAAGACGTTCATTTTTGCAGCATCTTCTCTGAGTGCATCATAAGCTGTTTTGTCGAACCTAAAGAGATAAGCACCCTTTTTAGAGTTACTTTTTTCTTTTTCTTCTAATTTTTCCAGAATCCCCAAAGAAAGTATCCTCCTTCGGAAATTGCGATCATCAAGACGCCTACCGTAAATCGCCTCATACAACGATTGCAGTTCAGGAAGTGTGAATTTCTCAGGAAGCAAATTGAATCCAATCGGTTGTATCCGAGTTTTTAGGATGAGTTGTTTCAATGCCGATTTTACCATTTCTTGGTGATCAAAGATCAGCTCAGGTAGGTCCGTAATGGGAAACCACCGGGCGTCGTGTTCGTCCAGTAAAACTTCGTCTTCTGTCTCTTTTCTGATCAGCGCGAAGTAAGTCAAAGAAACCACACGGCCGCCTGGATCTCGCCCCACATCTCCAAACGCATGCACCTGCTCCAGATATATGTCATCTAATCCGGTAAGACTTTTCAACACCCTTCTTGGTGATTCATCGAGGTGCTCATCATCCTTAACAAATCCACCCATAAGTGACCAAAGGCCTTTTTCTGGTTCAAAGCCCCTATGAATCAGTAGCAGGCTGAGTTCGCTTCCCGAAAAACCGAAAATGATGCAGTCAACAGCTAAACGAATGTCTTTCGTAGGGTAGGATATATCCGTCATTGACTTCGAAATTAAGGTTTTTTGACGCATATTATGAAATAAATGTTAAATTGACATTTAATGCAGTGCCGTACTACAGGTATTACGAATAAACTAGACACTTTGTAGAAAAGCAGATAAACAATAGCTGACCATGTCAAAATTCAAAGAACTCAAAAGAGAATGTTACGAAGCTAACATGCAGTTACCGACCCTTGATTTGGTCGTCTATACATTTGGCAATGTAAGTGCTGTGGACCGAGCACAGGAGGCTTTTGCTATTAAGCCGAGTGGTGTCCCTTACAGTGATCTGAAGCCTGAGGACATGGTTGTACTTGACTTTGATAATCACGTGCTTGAAGGCAAGATGCGTCCTTCCTCAGATACCAAGACGCATGCCTTCCTGTACAAAGAGTGGTCGGAAATTGGAGGAATAGCTCATACGCATGCCACTTATTCGGTAGCATGGGCGCAGTCGCAAATGGATATTCCCATTTTTGGGACAACCCATGCCGACCATTTAACATCGGATATTCCTTGCGCCCCTCCAATGGCTGACGAACTAATTGCTCATGACTATGAGCACATGACAGGACAACAGATCATAGATTGTTTTTCATCAAAAAAGATATCTTATCGGCAAGTAGAGATGGTATTGATAGGCAATCACGGACCATTTACCTGGGGTGATAATGCTGCCAAAGCCGTTTATAATAGCAAGGTCCTTGAGGAACTAGCCAAAATGGCATTACTCACCTTGCAAATCAATCCCAATGCTCCCAGATTGAAAGAAACACTAATCAACAAACACTTTCAACGAAAACACGGCAAAGATGCCTATTATGGCCAAAACTAGCCTGATCGTTATCCGGATCTGAAGAAAAAACTATTTTCATAATCGCAACAAATGAATACAAATACTTATCAGAATTTAGAATTATGGTTTGTCACTGGGAGTCAACACCTCTATGGTGAAGAAACTTTGAGAAATGTAGCCCAACATGCTGAAGAGATATCTAAAGGTCTGGACGGAGAAGGAGCTATTCCCATTCAAATTAGGTATAAGGGGGTAGTAACTACGCCTGATGAGATTTACCATGTTTGTGAGGCAGCCAATACTGCTAAAAACTGCTTAGGCTTGATAACCTGGATGCATACCTTTTCGCCTGCGAAGATGTGGATAAAAGGACTACAAATACTCAAAAAGCCAATAACCCACCTTCATACTCAGTACAATGCCGAAATTCCATGGAGT
>JAHCMJ010000116.1 GCA_019192485.1 Cyclobacteriaceae bacterium HetDA_MAG_MS6
CGAAATACACTCTTGATGACGGTATTGCGGCTGCTAAAGCCGTCTATGGAAATCAGTACAATGCTGTTTTTACCTTGAAGGCACTTTCTTATTTTGACAATGAGGAGCTAAAGCATATAAGTGAAAACATAAAAACGGAGTTGATAAGGTTTGTTGGTGGGAGTAAAGGTTTGAAAGTGATGGAAGCTTCAGGTGAAATTGGCGATGCTGAACCCCTTTCGTCATGAGATCTCAATCCAAACTTCTGGAAATAGCGCAAGCTGTCAATTGGTTTGAAAGTCCGATCCATGTGCTTGAAAACCAGAATAAGTTTTTGTGTTATGCGATGAAGTATGGCTTGATGGAAGACATTATTGATCTGCTTGATCACTATGGTAAAGAAGCTTTCAGAAAGGCTATGGGCAGTATTTATGTTAAAATCTTAGATGATCGTTCGAGGGCATATTTTGAGTTGATTACTAAAGAGGTTTCAGATTAAGCTTTTTTGGGGTTTGGCTATAAATAAAATAAGAAAGAATCGTTGCCTGAGGCCTTGCCCATAAAAGTTATCTCATTAGATGAAATTTGGGATGAGCAAAAAACTTTCTTTTGAATCAAAGTTGATTTTACAACCTTTGCAAAATGCTCAAGTTTTGGTGTCGTCCTCAAGCCGGACGGGCTCTTCATTTTTGGCTTGGCCCAAAAACGAAGGAAAAAATCCAAGAAAATTTAAAGCTTCCTCCCACGAGTCTCCGCGCCCCTCGCTAAATTTTCCACCTACCCGCCTAAACGTAGGGGGATGAATAGAGCTTATCCATGTAAGAATTGCAAATTTTACTTGAAAGGAGTATCGACAATTTCTTCTTGTGAGGGAAAGGTAAAGTTTATGGTAACCTTACCAGAAAAGATAACCTCTCCTTCAAGATTGAAGAGTAACAGGTTTTATAAATAATCCAACAAAATGAAATAACTCGCTTTTTACGGTTAATTGAGGAATCAAAATGAACAAATCATCTAAAATCTACATAGCAGGTCATCGAGGTATGGTGGGCTCTGCGATCGTCAGAAGACTTGAGCATAAAGGATATAACAATCTTGTTTTTAAAACTTCTCAAGACCTAGACCTAACCAGTCAAAGTACTGTTCAGCAGTTTTTTGATTACGAAAAACCAGAATACGTCTTTTTAGCAGCTGCCAAAGTAGGGGGCATCAATGCCAATAATGTGTATAGGGGACAATTCTTGTATGAAAACCTCATGATCCAAAGTAATGTCATCCATCATGCTTATCAGTACGGTGTTAAAAAACTACTCTTTCTGGGAAGCTCCTGCATTTATCCCAAGCTAGCGGACCAACCTATTCATGAAGATAGTCTGCTGACAGGTCCTTTGGAACCTACTAATGAGCCTTACGCCATCGCAAAGATTACTGGAATCAAGCTTTGTGAGACCTATAGACATCAATATGGTGCAGACTTTATTAGCGCAATGCCCACAAATCTTTACGGTCCAAATGACAACTACGACCTGGAAAAATCTCATGTTTTACCGGCTTTGATCCGCAAATTCCATGTAGCTAAAGTCAATAGGGATAAGACGGTTGAGATATGGGGGAGTGGTAAGCCTTTAAGGGAATTCTTGCATGTTGACGATTTAGCGGAAGCTTGTATCTTTCTGATGAAAAACTACGCTGACCCTAAGACCATTAATGTGGGTTTTGGTGAGGATATTACCATTAAGGAGCTTGCTGAGCTGGTGGCAGATATTGTAGGTTTCACAGGAGAGCTTGTTTTTAATGCCAATAAACCTGACGGGACACCGAGAAAATTAATGGACAGTTCCAGAATTCGATCCTTGGGATGGCAGCCTAGGATCTCTTTAAGAGAAGGGATTGAAAAGGTATATACTGAGGTAGATAAGAGTGGTTGGTAGTCAGGTCTTTGGCTTTGGGTATTAGCCTTTAGCGGAGGGCATTTTATCATTTCCTAGCCTTGCCTTGAGGTATTCAACTATCCTCTATCTTTGTGATAGAAACAATCGATATGGCTTCAAAAATCTCCATATATGCTGATCTGAAGGATAAAAAACAACCTGAAAGGGAGTTGCCCCCAGTAGAGTCACTGATAAGAACCCTGGATCTAATGGACTTCAATGCGCAACTGGCTTCACAAAATCCCGCTTTCCCAAAGCGTTCCTGGCATAACGTTCCTGAGGACCTCTGGATTGATTTGAATTACAGATCAGATGTTTCCTAACGAAATTCGGTCTATTCTCAGTAGGGTTTGTACAGCGTTGAATAAGCATAAATGTTGACTGTATGCTTGTCGGAGGTGTGGCCGTGGGTTTCTACGGCTACCAGCGAATTTCTGGTGCTGGTCAGGTTATGAATAACCCAGAGATCAAACATGACCTTGATTTTTGGTATAGCCGGTGGTTAACAATTATTACGATTTGGTCAACGCCTTGAAGGATTTGGATATTGATGTCGTATCGTTGGAAAATCTGATATTTGATCCTCAAAAGACATATCTGAGAATTCCGCACAAAACATTTAAAACAGAATTTCTGCCTCAATTAACCGGACTACCTTCCTATAATGATAGTAAACAAAGGAGTAAAGCAATTAACCTTGATGGTAATGAAATAAATATCATAGGTTATAAATACTTGATTCTCAACAAAAAAAGTATCGATAGGGAGATTGACCGGGAAGATATAAAGGTACTTCAAAGACTGAATCAAGACCGAGGATTATGAAAAACACTTTCAATATTCATCCTAACCACTCACCTTCTCCCCCACAAAAATTCTCCTCTTGTTCTCAACATCTCTAAAGGCGAATAGGTAAAGCTTCCCATCTGGTTTTAAACCTAACTTTTTACTGATAGCTTCTGCTTTTTCAGGGTAGTTTTTGGTAACAACATGGCCTTCTCCCCTATCGAAAATCTCTTTCAATTGCAATTTGCTTGGGTCGCGATGAAGGATACTGAAGATACGTCCGGGAAAGTGCTCTACCTCCTTACGGCTGCAGTATAGGTGTGTATTCCTGGCTACTTTTTGCAACCCATATTGCGACGCCACCCTTTTGAAAGCACCGGCTTTTAGTATGGACGAGTTAGGGTCATACAGGAAATCTCCATCTACGCCAAACTCAGGATTTGATTCTCCCTCCTGATCAAAATCAAATTGGAAAACATGCTTTTTGTGGGAGGCGATGTTGATACAATGAATTGCTGGCTTCGCAACTCGTCTCGCAAAATCCAGGAGAAACAACACCTCCTTACATTCATTGTGAATGCTCAACACATACACTGTTTCCACCCATTTGAGGTCCTTTAGGGCCATTTTGATATCAATGAGCGGAGACGCTTTAACCAGCACTTGGTAGGCTTTTTCTTCAAAAGCTTGCAACAGCAGCGTTACATCAGGAGAGCAGTCAGCAAATCGAAACACTTTTTTGTGACGCTCATCGCGACGGGCAGGATCAATATAGAAATGAGCCCTGCCCTGAAACTGATCCAGAAAAGAGGCTGCATCTTGATAAATAACTTCGATCTGCTTGCCAAACTGTTTTTGATTGTGAGCAAATATTGAACAAAGCTCCTTATCAGCTTCGACGTAAGTTGTTTTCTCAAATTGCTCTGAGAACGCTAAGGAGTCGACGCCAGTCCCGCCCGTCAGGTCGACTAGCAACTCACCTGCCAAGAGCTTTTTCTTGTATTCTGCAGCTATCGCTGAAGAGGCCTGCTCAGTGGACAATGGCGGAGGGAGCACGATACCTGGAGTTGAAATCCATCCAGGTAGTTTTTTGGAGGCCTTCTTCCGTGCTACTAGTTGGCCGACAAATTCCTTTTCAAAACCCCGAAGCTCTTTTGGAGGATTAAGCAGCACTTGATGAATATCAGCTCCTTCATACTTGCGAAGTAGGCGTTGGCCTTCTTGAGAGGATAAAAATGAAAGGGCGGAAATGGTGCTACTCAATGTTTAAAATACTTAAAAATCCTTTCTGCCGAATTTCATTAAAGAACCAATTACAAAGAGATCATGCGGCCTACGGATTCAATATTATCCGTATCAACTAGTCAAATTTACTTAACCTTTCAATGCGATCCTGTCTGCCAATGATGGTCATGATTTCCGCAATATTATTGTTGATTCTGTAAAAAATAGTGTCAACGCCACATATACATTTTCTGTAGCCAGTTTTGATGAATTCAGCGGATTCAAAGGCATAAGGCCTTTCAGCGATCAACTCAAATTTCTGGAAAAAGGCATCAAAATATTTATCAGCCTGTTCTTCACCAAATTGATGTACTCCATATTGATATATGCGAATGAGGTCCTCTTTGGCAACTTTACTAATTCTGTATTCGGCCACTATTGAGACTTCGCTTGTCTGAGGATATCTGCTTTTCGCTCGTTAGTAAAGCCCGAGTTTTCGGCTTTTTCTAACTTCATTCTTATATAATCAATTTCCTGTTGCTGTTTTCTCGCTTGTCTTATTAAGTCGTTAACGAGTTCGCTCTTGCTTGAGTATTCCTGGCTTTCGACTTGAGCCTTCAACCATTTGTCATTAGGTTCAGTAAAAGAGATGCTTTGTCTTGCCATACCTTCTTGTTTGGTGTAAAAATACACCAAATATGATAAGTGCCTAGATTTTATAGACTTAAACAAAGGTGTTCCTGACGAACTCATTCTCATTTTCAGAATGCGTGTGGAGCAAGACCATGGTGGGAAAAGCTTGTCGAAAAAGTGACACTTTCGCAATCCACGCGGCTTTCCGAAGAAAGCGCTCCCACCATGATTAGAACCTTGAAGTTATTCCACTGGAGATACTAATAAACCAGTACGTGACTGGCTACATATTCCGCAATTTGCACAGCGTTGGTAGCAGCTCCTTTTCTCAGGTTGTCGGCGACAATCCAGAGATTAAGTGTTTTTTCCTGCGTCTCATCGCGTCGTATCCTTCCAACAAATACCTCATCTTTGCCATGAGAGAGGATCGGCATGGGGTAAACATTGTTCTGTGGATCGTCCTGCAACTCCACACCCTCTGTATTGGCCAGGATAGATTTGACCTCTTCTACCTCAAAGTCATTTTCAAACTCCACATTTACCGCTTCGGCGTGACCTCCAACAGCAGGTATCCTGACGCAAGTTGCTGTCAGTTTTACAGCATCATCACCTAGGATTTTCTTGGTCTCGTTAACCATTTTCATCTCTTCCTTTGTGTATCCGTTTGGTTGGAAGACATCGATATGAGGTAGCGCATTCATATCGATAGGATGTGGATATACTTTTTTTACTTTCTGCCCTGCTCTTTCCGCCATCATTTGATCTACAGCTTCCTTGCCGGTGCCGGTGACGGACTGGTAGGTAGAAACCACGATTCTCTTCATTTGATAGCGTTCATGAAGTGGTGCTAGTGCCAATACCATTTGGATGGTAGAGCAATTCGGGTTAGCGATGATCTTGTCATCGGCACCAATCAACTTACCATTGATTTCCGGGACGACCAATTTTTTAGTTGGGTCCATTCTCCAGGCAGAAGAATTATCAATGACAATCGTACCGACCTCCGCAAATTTGGGAGCCCACTCCAGCGAAGTCCCTCCACCAGCGGAGAAGATGGCTACTTCCGGTTTCAGCGCAACAGCGGCTTCCATTCCAATCACCTCAAATTCTTTTCCCTTGCAGGTAATTTTCTTGCCAATAGACCTGGCTGATGCTACCGGGAGTAGCTCGTCAAAAGGAAAAGATCGTTCTTCAAGGATTCGCAAGACTTCCTGCCCTACCAATCCGGTAGCTCCAACTACTGCTAATTTCATCTACTTTATGTTTATTTGGCCACAGGAAATGATCAAAATAGATTCTTCGGGCATTTCCAGGTTGATAAAATTTTATGAGGCGCAAATTTAGTAATTTCCCTCAGTCCAAAACATACTTATGAAGCATATATACTTACTTTTTGTATGGCCTGCTTGCTTTTGCTATACGTTATGTGCTCAAGTCAAAGATGATTTCTCTGATAACGATTTTGATAATCGTCCCATGTGGACAGGGAATGATGAAAATTTTGAAATAACGACAGGTGAACTTCATCTTGTCGCACCTGCGGAAACGGCCGAATCTTACTTGTCGACGGCTAATGGGCTGGTAAAGAACACCACCTGGGAGTTTTATTTTCGATTTGAACAGAATCCGTCGGGATCAAATAAAGCTTTCGTTTATCTGGTATCAGATCAAGCCGAGCTTCAGAGATCTTTGAATGGCTACTACGTACTCATTGGGAATTCGTCTGATGAGATCAGTCTTTATCGACAGGATGGTACGAAATCCACAGAACTTATTGACGGTGTCGATGATGTGGTGGACAGTAACCCAGTTAATGTTCGAGTCAGGGTGACTCGAGATAGCATAGGTAATTGGGAACTCTTGCGAGACGCCACTGGAGGCACAAACTACTCTTCAGAGGGTACGGCTTTTGACGCTACTTATACGTCAACTTCCTACTTTGGTATCAACTGCGATTATACCTCCACAAGAAGTACGTTGTTTTATTTCGACGATTTCAAAATCTCCGCTCCACTACAGATTGATACTGTTCAAATCATTGCGAATGACTCTATTCATGTGCAATTTAATACACCAGTAGCCAATAATGAGCAGGTCTCTAATTATGAAATTACTGGCAGTTCTGATACCATTTCCATTGGGTTTGTCAAAAGAAGTATAGTTGATTCCAGTCTGGTGCAAATCAGATTGAACGAACCGCTTTTGAGCGACAGCTACCAACTGACGATTGGTGGTATCGAGGAAGTAATAGAAGAAACGTTTCATGATTTCTCAATTGATTTTGCTTACAAAGCACTTGCATTGGTTTCGAAGGAGGTCTTATCGGATTCGTCTTTGATCCTGACCTTCAATGATAGTCTCAATACCATTCAGACAGATAATTTTTTCATAGATCAAAGCATTGGAAATCCTGTGTCAACGCAGCTGCAGAATAGTGACAGTGCTCAAGTGGTATTGATTTTTGATCAAAAATTTGAGGACGGGATCGAATACCTGTTGACAATTTCAGAAGTGGAGAATCTGTTGGAAAATAGTAGCTTCTCCGGGACTTCTGAGATCGAATTTGTATTACCCCTAATTCCAGAAAATGCAGTGGCTTTGATAAAAAACACGCTAAGAGTGGATTTCAATAAGAAATTGGACAAAACTACAACGGAAACAAATGAACATTACTTTTTAGATGGGGTGAATCCTGTTGGAGCAGCCTTACAGGCCAATGATTCGAGTGTATTGCTCACCTTTGAAAACGCTTTTAACTCAGGGCCATTTTCACTGGAAATCAACGGCTTAAAGGATAACAGAGGTAATGTAATGACTCCTGCATCCGTCGGTTTCGAATACCTCGAATTGTTGGTACTGCAAACTGAACAGGTCGGCGATTCTATAAATGTAAAGTTCAATCAATTGCTGGACTTAGTTTCAGCTATGAACCATGGAAATTACTCCGTGCTCGGCACTAATCCTGTTAGCGTGTCGCACAAGTCGGACAGTACTGTAAGCTTGCTTTTCCCTCACTTGGTCAACAATCGATATGAGTTGATCATCGACGGGGTAGACAATAGGAGTGGGAATGCCACTGCAGAAAGTCTGACTTTCGATTTTTTCTTTGAAACTTTAACATCCTCCAGGACCATCGTTTTCAACGAAATCATGGCTGACCCAAACCCATCTGTTGCACTACCTATCGCAGAATACATCGAGCTCTACAATGCCTCCAACACATCTATCAACCTGCGCAACTTTACAATGAATGAGGCCACCTTGCCTGATAGTAGTATATCTGCCAAGTCGTATGCCCTGGTCATCGATGATTCTAACATAGAAGATTTCAGGGATTTTGAAAACCTGATTGTAGTCTCCAATTTCGGAGCACTTAATAATGGCGGTGAGCCTCTTGTTCTTCGTGATCAGTTTGGAAATACGGTAGATAGTTTGCACTACAATATCCACTGGTATGATGACGTAGAGAAAGCATCGGGAGGCTATGCACTGGAGCAAATCAATCCTCATTTACCATGCCCAGATGATTTCAATTGGACAGCCTCGCTCCACGAAATCGGGGGTACGCCGGGCTTGCAGAATAGCCTTTTCGATACGATCCCGGATACTATGTCACCTGAATTAACAGATTTTCAAGTCATAGGCGGTAATCTGATTAAGCTGTCTTTTTCTGAGAGCATAGACGCTTCCAGTATGACGATTGGCGCATTTGCATTGCCACAAAACAGTATTGTCGCGGTAGATCAGACTTCTTTTTCGACTGTAGAACTTTTCCTAGCTCAGGACTTGGTATCGGAGGTATTTCATGATTTGTCGCTTTCAGGCTTACATGACTGCTCTGGCAATGAGATGATGGATTTAACTATCCACTTTTATCATGATCTACTGACTCCTAGCCTGTTAGGCTTAGAGATCGTCTCCGATTCAGAAATCACACTTGTTTTTTCGGAGCCTTTGAGTGAATCGGTTGCTGAAGATGAAAAGCATTACAACTTGGGTTCGATCCAGCCACTCAAAGCCATTTTGCAGGACTCAGCGACTCAAAAAGTCGTGTTATCTTTTGACACACTTTTCCTGGAAAATGAGATTTACGAGGTCAATTTGGTGGGTATTCAAGATACTATGGGCAACGCAACGGATACTTTGCAGTCTGCTTTCGTGTATTTAGACCATGTAAAGGGTACGCAGGTGGTAGCTGAAAATTTAATGACTATTTTTTTCAAAGAAATGATAGCTGAAAGTACGATAGGTCCTCAAAACTTTCTCCTAGAAGAGATCGGCCGTCCTGATCAAATCGTTTTAGATTCAAAAGATCAATCCGTGGTGAGATTGAGTTTTTCTGAGAATATAGATGATAATACTGCCTATCGGCTTTTCATGAGAAAGATTCTTAACACTCATGGAGATTCGCTAATCACTCCTGCGGCGCATGTTTTTTGGGATACTAAAGGACCCGTTCCTGATGAATTGTTACTCTTGTCGGATAGGGCGTTAGAGATCAATTTCAATGAACCACTGAGACCGGAGGTGGCGATCAATGTTTTAAACTATCAACGATCGGATGGTGAGCAACCCATAGAAGCGGTGTTAACAGATCCTTCCAGTGTAAAACTCATTTTTGACACGCCTTTTGAGGTTGAAATGGAACAAACACTAACAGTCAAGAATCTACAAGATGTACTCGGTAATAAGATGACCTCCGCTCGGACAATGTCTTTCTTATATGACCCTCTTCCTCCTACCCTCGATAGCGCTTTTGTTCTGGCACCAGACCAGGTACAGGTACAGTTTTCCGAGCCACTCTTGCAAAATGCCCTTGTGAATGAAAATTTTAAAATAAATGATAAAAACCCTACAAACATTCGGCTGCTAGGACCCGACTCTACGACAATTGTTTTAGGTTTTTCAGAAGAGTTTCCTGAGGTTTTGTTACCCTACAAGTTGGAATACCTGGAGGACAGAAATGGCAACGAAATCACCAATCCTATAACCGGGGAAATTAATTATGTAAATGCGGTTTTGAGCAGGATTCAGTTGCTTACGCCTGAGATCGTGCAACTCACGTTCAATAGAGCAATGGAAACCGCAGCTGTAGACAGATTAAACTATCAGCTTTCGGACATCTATATAGATACCGTTAAACAGGTCGATGAACGAACCTTTCAACTAGTTTTAGCAAAATCACTGGCCTTTCAGACTGACTATGACCTTGAACTTGGCGATATCCTAGATCTAGGTGGGCAGTCGCTCCTACATCATCGTTATACTTTTACGTTTGAGCCATATTTCACAAGTCTTGAAGTGATTGATGATCGTACCTTGGAGTTACTTTTTAGTACTTCTTTCACCTCCTTGGCTTCAACTGCATTCGCCATAGATGATCAAAGTCCGCAATTCCTCTCAATAGACCCTGAAAACCGGGGGAAGGTCAGGCTTGTTTTCGAGGAGCCATTCGCAGCGAATAAGAACCTGACGCTCTCTTGGCAACTGCTGACTGATCGGTATGGTCGTGTTGTTCCGTCTTATGGTTACTCCTTTTTGCTGGATGATCAACCTCCGTATTTGAGTCACATTGAAAGTGATTTTTTCAATACCGTTAAGATTGTTTTCAATGAAACGATCGATCCTTCGACTGCTTTAAGTGTGAGTCAGTATGAGATATTGGAACAGGGAAATCCGAGTCGCGTAGATCAGGAAGGTAATACGTCATTTTTACTGGTATTTGATTCCTTGGTCATTGGTATGGAGTATACGATCCAGGTTAAAAATATTTCTGATGAATCCGGGAACTTTCTAGAATCTGACAGCCTCACTTTTATCTATCAACCACCGGTAGTTCCCGAGGCGGGCTCGGTTATCGTCACAGAAATCATGGCAGATCCATCACCTTCTGTTGGACTCCCGGAAGCAGAGTATGTCGAATTGCACAACACCACCTCAGATACAATCAATTTGCGATCCATGATGATGACAGATGGCATGGCTGTTCTTGCTTTGCCGAATGCTCAACTTGCTCCTGAGGGATATTACGTGATTTCCGGAGATAAACTATTTAATCTAGGCAATGATGGCGATAGTGTTGTATTGACAGATGTCTACGGTCACTTGATTGATAGAGTAGTTTACACCAGAGATTGGTACAGAGATACTGAGAAGGATGACGGAGGATATAGCCTCGAACTGATCAATCCTTCAAGCCCCTGTGGAGGCCAAGCCAATTGGATCGCTTCCGGCGCTGAGTCAGGAGGTACTCCCGGCTATCAAAACTCGGTTTTTAACCTCGATCCGGATGGAGTTTCGCCTTTTGTGGTCGGACATCATCTTATCGGAACGGATCAGCTATTGGTCAATTTCAATGAGACAATCGATACTACCACGATTCATTTGTCAGGCTTTTTGTCTGACTTGCTCATTGAAAATTTCAGTTTTTCAGAGGATGAAGTGATATTAACTTTTCGGGATGATTTGAAAAATGGAGAGCTATTACATTTGACTATATCTGGTGTAAAAGATTGTGCTGGGAATGTGATCGAGGAGACGACTCTATCTTTTGGTTTGGGGAAAAAGCCAGCTTACAACGAATTGCTCATTACGGAAATCATGGCAGATCCGGAGCCAGTTGTGGGATTACCAAGTATTGAGTATCTCGAGATCTACAACGCCAGCGACTTCTTAATCTCTTTGGAGCAGGTCAGAATTGCTGACGAGGGATCTACAGCGGATTTATCGGAGGAGTGCTTAGTGCCGGAGAGTATCTTTTACTAACACCCTCATCTGCAGTAGATTTTTTCGAAACTAATAATGTTATGGGGATCAGTAATTGGGTTTCATTGAACAACGATGGAGAGCTTTTACAGTTGATTCATGATAATGGAGTGGACGAGGAGCTTGTTTTTTATTTGTCGTATCATCATGACTGGCATACGAGCATAGATGCTCAAGAAGGAGGGTTTTCGCTGGAAATGAAGGATGTCGCTAATCCATGTGCTGGTCAAGTCAATTGGACAACGAGCAAGGACTTGGATGGGGGTACTCCAGGTCGGGAAAACAGTGTAAAAGTCTCAGTTCCCGATAACTTTCCTCCATCAGTTTTATCTTTTGAGGGGAGCTCCAATCAATTGACACTTCAATTTGACGAAATACTGGATTTCAGGAATTTGCCAACCCTTAACGTTGAGCCCGAAACAGGAATACACAACGTTTCCTGGTCAGTTCAAGAGCCACAGGAACTATCCGTCGAGGTCTCTGAGTTGGTTGCGAATGCTGATTACATGCTGATTGTTTCCGGGGCAGAAGATTGTTTAGGCAACCGTACTGAATCGCAGGAGTTGAAATTTGTCTTACCTGTAGAGGCCTCTGCCGATCAACTAAAGATCAGTGAGGTGCTTTTCGATCCACGGCCGGATGAAGCTGATTTTATTGAAGTATTCAATGATTCTGACCAGTATTTAGACCTCAGGGGATTTGTTATTTCAAATGAAAAGGAGGGTTTCGTGGTTAGCAACACTTCATTAAATATACCACCTCGATCTTTCAGAGTGTTCACCGAAAATGTTAGCGACCTGCAACATGCTTTTCCACAAAGCGTTCGGGAAGCGCTTGTATCTGTAGATAGGTTACCCAGCATGCCCAATGATCAAGGGGTTGTTCGTCTGATCAATCAATCGGGGCTTGTTATTGACTCCTTGCCATACGAGGAAGACTTTCATTCCATCTTGCTAGATGACACCGAAGGAGTATCCATCGAGCGAATATCATACGCTTCACCAACCTATGATCGTAACAACTGGCATTCTGCATCGGCAAGCGTTGGATTTGCAACTCCAGGATACCACAATAGCCAGGCTTTGGAAAGTCAAGCCAGCTCGAAACTGATGGTGGAGCCTAAGGTGTTTGTCCCGGGAAGCGCAACTGCTGGAGCCAAATCTTTTACGACTGTTAACTATCAATTTGAAGAGCCTGGACTTTTTGCTAACATCTTCATTTATAACCAAAATGGCCAGCAGGTCAGGCAATTAGCTCACGGAACATCTCTGGCCACCAAAGGCTTCATTCAGTGGGATGGTACGGATGATTCTGGATCCCCCGTGAGGCTCGGTTACTACATCATTGCCATGGAAGTCTGGAGTAGCTCAGGCAAACGAGAACTCCTCAAGGAGTCTGTTGTTGTAGGAGCTGAGTTTTGAAACTAGCTGGCTTTTGAAATCCAAAACGAGTATTCATAACAATTAATAATATTTAGTATGCATGCATACTATATTCTGGAAGTTATTTATATTCGAACGTAGGATTAGCTTGGAAGGGTAAAACTGAGGAATGTGGCGGAATTCACTCTTGGATCGAAACCAGTAGCGCAGGCAGGGCTTAAATGAAAAAGCCTCCAATTTTGGAGGCTTATTGTGGTGCTGAGTGGATTCGAACCACCGACTCACGGATTTTCAGTCCGATGCTCT
>JAHCMJ010000117.1 GCA_019192485.1 Cyclobacteriaceae bacterium HetDA_MAG_MS6
CGCTTTTACCTGATCAAAGACAGCCAGGAAAATATCTATAAACTCAGATTCAATCGACTTACCTCTGTTACGGGGAAGCGGGGATATCCTGAGTTCACATACGAATTACTCTAATCATTTAATCTCATTATAACTATGAAAAAATTATTGATCATCATTCTGGTCCTGGCTGCTGCCGCAGTTCAGGGACAAAAAAAGAAGGACATCGAAGCCATCAAATCTATGTGTGGATGCTACAAGGTCACCTTTGAGTTTGCTGAGACTTTTGCTCCCAAGCAAGACTATGAGTTTCATAACAATTATCGATCAGGAGCGCTCGAATATGTTTTGCCGATAGAGGAAACCAAAAACAAAATAGTCCTGCAGCATCTATTGGTAATAGGAGATTCCATGATCATCAAGCATTGGCGTCAGGACTGGGTTTATGAGAATACAGATTTCTACACTTTTCATAAGGAAAATACCTGGAAGTACGTAGAAATACCCAAGTCCGAAGTCAAGGGTCAGTGGACACAAAAAGTATATCAGGTGGATGATGGACCCAGATACGAAGGGTCGGCAAGTTGGGTGCATTTGGATGACCGTCACTTTTGGGAAAGTACTGCTGATGCACCTCTGCCACGACGGGAGTTTAGCAAGCGGGATGATTACAATGTGATGAAACGTCGCAACAGGCAAGAAATCACTGCTTATGGATGGTTGCATGAGCAGGATAATGACAAAATCATACGAGAGTCAAGCGATGAGCTACTGGCTAGGGAAAAAGGATGGAATACCTATGAAAAGGTGGAAGAAAGCAAATGCAACCTGGCCAAAACATGGTGGGAAGAAAATAGCCGGTATTGGGCCGATGTCCGGTCAGTTTGGGATGAGTACTTCCAAAGCAAAAAAGACCTTTCGATCAATATGAAGGTGGATGGAAAGATCCTTTTTCAACGTGTATTTGCCTTGGGTGATCGTGTCAATCCTGATCAGTATGATTCTGAGGCTGCCAAGAAAGAGATCAGAGAAATTTTCAACCTCCATTTTAAGCAGGGGAGTAAGTTGGCTTTCGCCAAATGATTAGAAGACTTTGTTTTTAAGTTTCATAATAATGTCTGATTGTTGACCGGGTTGATGTTGGGATAAATTCCCGGTCGCAGTTGGACGAATTCCTCAAGTGCCATCCAATGTGTAAGCTATCCAATCAAGTTACCCTTAGTGAGAGACCAGGGTCCATAATCACCTGGTGCAAGTGCTGCAAAATGTATTCTTTGTATAGCGGTAATGTTTGCCTAGCGCTAAACATGAAAGAATTCCGGAACTTCATCAAGATGCTGGATGATCTGGGCCCAAAGGATTTTCAATATCATGGGACATCTGAACACCAAGTCATCTTAAGGAAACCCAACATCAATGTCGGGATGTGTCTCACTAAATCGCAAGTTCAGGAACTTATAGAGATGGGCGGTGAAGCCATCCTGTTTCAGGAGTTGTTTTCCCTGGTTGCCTAAGTAACAGCGGATTTTGAAAAATAGAAGATACTCTTTTTATAATTTCTGAATCAAACCCTATGAGAACCTCTACTCCAAAACAGTTTGATCTTTTTCTTGAAAACCTAGCGATTGAATCTGAGAAATGTTCACATCAGGACATTGCCCATCTAGTGAAAGCAACGGGTTGTCCATATTTAGCGCAGATATTTGAAGAGAATGATATCAGTCCTCGAAAAAAGGTCACTAAAACTAGTGAACACTTACCTAGTACTAGTGAGCCACAATTCCCTACCGCTAGCGATTGCGGGCATGAATCCAATCATTAAACTTTGCCCTCTGTTTAGAATGATTCTAAATAAGTGCGATAGGTACTTTAGTCGACTTTGATGTTCGTACGAGAAGCTTGAAAAGACTTCTCAGCAAATCTTCTACCGTGCGATTTATAGTGGCACACTTTCAAAGGGTTGTCGTTAGCTCACTTAAAGCTCCGGATCATAGCGAAGAAGACAAGCAAAAAGGACATCACTAGAACTAGCTACTAATCACTACTTATAGTGATAGCTATTTTGGCTACCACTAGTGATTGCAAGACCTCCCTCCGGCATCTACTTTTGCACTTGTTTAGAATTGGTCTAAATAAGATTTAGAATTACATAACATGAGTAGTCAGATCAGTTTTAAACGTGAAAAACAAATGAGAAAATTAGCTTTTTTATATGTCTTGATAGTGTCTTTTGCATTGTCTTCGTGTAGTGATGACGATGGGGATGATGTCTCACTAGACGTACCAGATACCTACAATTTCACTAGAGATGGATCATCCACGGTCAGTTTTACGGGGCAGACCAACCGTCTGGATATGTTATCAGAGATCAAGGCCTATGTTCAAAACGGAGATCAAGGCCAGTTGGTAGAAGAGCAAACCCTGCTCAACATGTTTGCCAATGAAAACGCTCCATTTTCTGATGCAGATTTGAATACCTCTGGCAAGCAATTAGAGAGTAAAACCTTCTCTCCTGATATCGCCTATTACAAAGATCTTTTTGACCAGGTAGCCAGTGCCAGCGCTGCGGAAGTGGCTAGTCCGACAACTGCTTCTGCCGGTGTAGCGGGCAGAATTGAAAGGGGGACTTCGGGGAAATTTATTCTAGTGGATGAAAAAGGTCAGGAGTTTACTCAACTTATCGAAAAAGGTTTGATGGGTTCCGTTTTCCTGTATCAGATATATAATGTCTATCTAACGGACGCTAGAATTGGTGATGATCTGGATAATGAGACGCTAGTCGAAGGGAAAAGTTATACTGCCGTAGAACATCATTGGGATGAAGCTTTTGGCTACTGGGGTGTACCGATTGACTTCCCGGGGACATTAGCAGACGAAGACAGGCGGTTTTGGGCCAATTATTCTTATGGTCGAGAGTCGCTTATAGGTTCCGTGACGAAACTTAAGAATGCATTCCTCACGGGCAGAACTGCTATTGCCAATGATGTAAACAACATCAAGAAAGAGCAGAGAGATATCCTTTATCAGGAGTTTGAACTTATGGTGGCAGCTACAGTAATCCACTATATCAACGATGCTGTTTCGGACTTCAATGGAGGTGATCAGGGTAACTTGCTTCATCACCTTTCTGAGGCTCATGCCTTTATGAGATCACTTCGGTTAAGTCCTGAAAAGGCCATCAGCGATGACCAGATCAATACCATATTAAATTCCGATTTTGGTACTGATGGAGACCTTTGGACGGTGACATTGAATGGCCTGCAAACTGCTAAAACTACGTTGACCACTGTTTATCCATCTTTAGCAGATGTGGCTGATGATTTATAAAACATGATAAGAACATAACGTGAAGTTGAAAAACGCTTTAAGGAAAATATACTTCGCAACACTGATGCCAGCACTAGCTGGCATTTGGTGCTGTAATGGAGATAATGGTCTGCTAGACAAAATCAATGACTTCGATCAACGTCCATTCCTGTCAAACATCGGAGAAAATTTGATAGTCTCAAGTTACCAGAATCTGTCGATCAAGTCGGCGGATTTGGAATCGGCTGTTGATGAGCTGACCTCAAATCCAACTTTAGAAAATCTTGAAAATACGAGGTCAACCTTAAAAACAGCGAGGCTTGCCTGGCAAAAGTGTTCTCCCTATCAGTTTGGTCCAGCGGAAACTGCCGGACTCTCTGCTTCACTCAATATCTATCCTATAGATGTCAATCAGGTGGAGAGCAATATTGCTTCTGGTAGTTATGATCTGGGGATTTCGACTAATCTTGATGCACAGGGGTTTCAGGCTATTGGGTATTTGCTATATGGTAATGGAATTACGCAGGATAGTCTGCTGACTAGATTGGCACTTGTAGGGTATACTGACTATTTAAGTGATCTGGCGACTAAGATCAGGCAGGTTTCTGAGCAGGTATATAGCGACTGGGCCCCAGCGACTGGCAACTACCTGGCTACTTTCACCAGCGAAGAGCGACTAGGAGTGGATGCTGGAAGTACCCTAGCTCAATTGATCAATGCTTTTAGTCAAGACTTTGAACGTAATGTTCGTGATGGTAAAATAGGCATTCCCGTAGGCATTAGATCTCTTGGAGTACCTGTGCCAGAGGCGTCCGAGGCATTTTTCTCTCAAAACTCTATTGAGTTACTTGAAGCAAGCATCCAAGCTTATGAAGACTTGTACACTGGTCTGGGAAGTACGGGCTTTGATGATTACTTGGAAGAGATTGGAGCTACAGCCACTGGAAATGTTAATCTAGCATCCTCAATATCCAATCAATTTGATGCGATAGAAGGAGCGATTGACGCAATATCTGGTCCTTTGCCACAAGCAATTGAATCCAACAAATCAGGGGTAGAGAATGTATTTGTGGAGATGCAGAGATTGGCAGTGCTCTTCAAGACCAATTTGTCGTCAGCATTGGGAGTGGCGATTACTTATCAAGATAGTGACGGAGACTAGCGTACCATATCGTTTTTTCCGAAGAATGGTCACCAGGGATGCTCATATTGCGCCTTTGGTGACTTTTCGCATTTTATTTGGTCTACTGATGTTCTTTTCAGTTGTGCGCTTCGCGTGGAACGGCTGGATTGAGACACAGTATATCTCTCCTAAGTTCTTTTTCACCTATTTTGGTTTTGAATGGGTACAGCCCATAGGTGAGATGGGTATGTACCTCATTTTCATCATCATGGGTTTTACCTCGTTAGGTATTGCCTTGGGCTGGTTTTATCGAGTCTCTTCCGCGGTATTTTTTATCCTGTTTACTTATATAGAACTGATTGACAAGACCAATTATCTCAACCACTACTACTTTGTAAGCTTGGTCTCTTTTCTACTAATCTGGGTACCTGCTCATCGGTGGTGTTCCGGAGATGTGTTACGGGGAGCTGTGATGCCTACTAATAGGATTCCTATTGGATTCATCAATATTTTTCGACTACAGTTAGTCATAGTCTACTTCTATGCTGGGATTGCCAAGATCAATTATGATTGGCTGATCAGGGCTCAGCCATTGAAAATGTGGCTTGCAGCAAATGTGTATAAACCCATTATAGGACCTTTGCTGAAGTATAAGATCACGGCATATGCTTTTAGCTGGGGAGGGATGTTGTATGATATAATGGTTCCTTTTCTTCTGCTTACTAAAAGGACATTGCCCATTGCCTACGTAATGGTCGTGGTATTTCATCTCCTTACCTGGTGGCTGTTTCCAATTGGGATGTTCCCGTTTATCATGATAGGAGCAACCTTGATATTCTTTCCAGAATCCTTTCATATCCAAGTGTTGGACAAGATTTCACGAGGACTCAATATCAGTGCTAAAGCAAGCTCTAAGGCGAACATAGTCTTTTTCAAGAAGCCCGTTGCTGTTCTTTTTGGCTTGTATATTCTCCTGCAATTGGCATTTCCGTTTCGATATCTCCTTTACCCTGGGAATTTATTTTGGACTGAGGAAGGATATCGCTTTTCATGGCGTGTGATGCTCATGGAGAAAGCCGGTCACGTCACTTTTCACATTCGGGATAGTGCAGATAATCGCTATGTGCAGGCTTCGAATTATGAGTACTTGACTCCTCAGCAGGAGAAAATGATGTCAACTCAACCAGATATGATCTTACAGTTTGCTCATTTTCTAAAAGATGAATATGAGAAAAAGGGATTTAAAAATCCTGCTGTTACTGCTGAGGCTTATGTTTCTTTGAATGGTCGGCCACATCGCTTGCTAGTAGACCCAAACGTTGATCTGGCCGAGATTAGCGAAGGGTGGGCACATAAAAACTGGATTGCAAGTAATGAGTAAATGGCTGGTGACCATATGGACTATAACCATTGCTTTTACGACGTTTGGGCAATCGCTTACTGGCACGGTCAAATCAGAGGAAGGCAAACCATTGAGTGGGGCATTGGTCTTTATCGAAGAAACCTCACTAAATACTACTACTAATCATCAGGGGGTTTTTAGACTCGATGGGCTACCAATGGGAATGACCAAAGTGGTCATAGTCGCGGAGGGTTTTACCACTACTTTGAAAGACGTGATGGTCAAAGAGGGGTCTGTGCAGCTGGATTTTGAGATGAAGCCACTCATACAAAACTTGTTAGAAGTAGAGGTGACTGATACCAAAATCCAGGATTTAAGTGAGAGTTGGTTGCTATCAGTAAGTGGCTCTGGCATTTACGAAGCTAAAAAATCAGAACTCATTCAATTGGATGAGCTCATTGGTAACAAGGCTGCAAATGTAAGTCGTCAGGTATATTCGAAAGTGCCCGGACTAAATATTTGGGAGAATGACGGAGCTGGAGTTCAACTTGGTATTGGTGGACGAGGATTGAATCCAAATAGGACTTCCAACTTCAATGTCCGACAAAACGGCTACGATATTTCAGCTGATGCTCTGGGTTATCCCGAAAGCTACTATACACCTCCTGTGCAAGCTCTCGATCGTATCGAAATCGTCCGAGGTGCCGCAGGACTCCAGTACGGCACCCAGTTTGGTGGCATGCTCAACTTCAAGTTTAAAGAGGGATCTAAAGAGGAGAAGGCTGATGTAGACCTCGTGCAAACAGTAGGTTCGTTTGGTCTTTTTAATACGTTTAACAGTGTTGGGGGTACGATTGGCAAAATGCAGTATTATGGTTTTGTCCAGTATAAGCGATCAAATGGATGGAGACCTAACTCTGGCATTGAGCAAAAAACAGCCTATGCTTCCTTACGCTATCATTTCAACCCCTTCTTGTCATTAAAAGTAGAGCACACACACATGGATTACCTGGCTCAACAACCTGGAGGGCTTACCGACGTTGAGTTTTTACAAAATCCAAGACAATCTAATCGAGAACGTAATTGGTTTGATGTAGACTGGGATCTTTCGGCCGTTGAGCTCGACTATCGTCTATCGCCATCATGGAAGATCAATAACAAAACCTTTATCCTTTCCGCTCATCGATATGCTTTAGGCAACCTGGACCGTATAGACAGGCCAGATGATCCGGAAAGTAATCGGAATCTTATTATGGGCCAATATCAAAACTGGGGGAATGAGTTTCGAGCTATTCACAACTACAGCCTATTTGGTAACGGTGCTGTTCTCTTAATAGGGAATAGGTACTACCATGGACAGACCGATCAAAGTCAAGGAGAGGCAGTTTCAGGCTTTGATGCAGATTTTGATTATATCGACGAGGGCGATCCTAATCAGTCAGATTTCAACTTTCCGAGTAGGAATATCTCATTTTTCGTCGAAAACATTTTTAACCTGACGCCAAGGTTGAGTGTAACTCCGGGCTTAAGGTATGAGCACATCCGAACTGATGCAGACGGTCACTACTTTGTCCGCACTACAGATTTAGCTGGCAATATTTTGACTGAGCAGCAAGTACCTGAGAATAGGAGAAAAAATAGATCCTTTGTTATTGCCGGGCTTGGAGTCAGTTTCAAACCCAATGAGATTTTAGAGGTTTATAGCAACTTCTCCCAAAACTTCAGGGCCATCAATTTCAATGATATCCGCGTAAACAACTCGTCTTTGGTGGTGGATGAAAATATCAATGACGAGCGGGGATTCAATTTTGACTTGGGTATCAGGGGAAATAGAATCAAAAATTTTAGATATGACGTATCCATGTTCTGGCTATCATACAAAGACCGAATTTCCACTATTCCTGGGCAGGTGATTGACCCCAGATTTCCTGGGCTTGATGTACCTATGACAGTCAGGTTCAGAACCAACGTGGGCAATGCGCGGATCGTTGGTCTGGAAGCATATGGAGAGTTGGATGTTTGGCGGTGGATCAATCCTACAGATCGCAAGTCTTCCATGAATATTTTCGCCAATGTCGCTGTCATTTCCTCAGAGTATACCAGCTCCAAGCGTGAAACTCTGGTTGGGAAGGAAGTAGAGTTAGTACCCACTTTGAATCTGAAGACCGGCCTTTCCTACAAGTACAAGAGCTTTGGAGCATCACTGTTGTACAGCTATGTGTCAGAGCAGTTTTCGGATGCTCAAAATAGCCCAACATCGCCTACAGCGATCTTTGGTACTATTCCTTCCTATTATGTGGCCGATGCCTCTTTTTCTTATAAACTGAATAACTGGACTATCGAAACAGGCATCAATAACCTCACTGACAACAAGTATTTTACCCGCCGGGCTGATGGCTATCCTGGGCCTGGGATTATCCCCTCAGATGGGAGAAGCTTCTATTTGACAGTTGGGGTGAATTTCTAGCACATTTTTACTGATGGCTCCTACAGGTTGGTATATCCCATCTTTTGAAAGAGATCCCACAACACAACGCCAACACTGACGGAGACATTTAGGGAATGCTTAGTGCCGTATTGAGGGATTTCCAAGCATGTATGCCCTGATTCCATAAACTCATCTGATACCCCGAAAACTTCGTTTCCAAATACCAATGCATATTTCTTGTCACTATCGGGGTTATAATCTTGCAAAAAACAACTCCTCTCCGCCTGCTCTACCGGTATGATTTGATAATTTTTTGCCTGCAGATGTTGGATCAGGTCCAGGTTATTTTCAAAATATTTCCAACTTACTGATTCGGTTGCACCGAGCGCAGTCTTTTGGATTTCCCTATGAGGAGGTCGAGCTGATATGCCAGTCAAGTAGACTTCTGCAACGCGAAAGGCATCTGCAGTGCGAAAAGCAGAGCCAATATTTTGCATGCTTCGGATATTATCTAGGACCAAACAGATATTAGTTTTTGCAGCTTTCTTAAACTCGTCTGTTTCCAACCTTTGGAGCTCGTCATTTTTTAACTTTCGCATGAAAACCTTTTTTCCTTTCAGTAATATTGCTGCTTCTTTTTGTGCACTAAACTACCACCATTTCCTGCTCATGGCAAAGACCAAAGATGCAAAAGAGACTCCCTTGATGAAGCAGTATAATGCAATCAAGACGAAGTATCCAGGTGCACTGCTACTTTTCAGGGTAGGAGACTTCTATGAAACATTCGGAGAGGATGCCGTATCTGCCAGTAAAATACTGGATATCGTATTGACCAAAAGAGCCAATGGGGCTGCGTCGCATATCGAGTTGGCGGGATTTCCACATCATGCGCTGGATGCCTACTTGCCTAAATTGGTTCGAGCTGGTCAACGCGTAGCCATTTGTGATCAGCTGGAAGACCCGAAGTCTGTCAAGGGGATTGTCAAGCGGGGAGTGACAGAGTTGGTCACACCTGGGCTTTCTTTGAATGACAATGTCCTCGAGCAAAATCGCAATAACTATTTGGCCTCCATTTATTTTGGAAAGGATAGCTGTGGCATATCCTTTTTGGATCTGTCAACAGGAGAGTTTTTCGTAGCAAAGGGAGATGGGCAATATGTTGAGAAATTAGTTCAAGGTTTTCAGCCATCGGAGATCATCTATAATAAAGACGCTTCTACCCTCTTCGAAAAAGCGTTTTCAGATCAGTACAATGAGTACGCACTTGATAGTTGGATCTATGCTTTTGACTTTGGATATGAAAAGCTGATCAGACATTTTAAAACGAGCAACCTCAAGGGATTTGGTATAGAGGATATGGAAGAGGCAATTATCTCGGCTGGTGCCATTCTTCATTATTTGGATGAGACCGAGCACAAAGAAGTTGCGCATATTACAGGGATCTCTCGAATAGAGGAAGAGCGCTTCATGTGGCTCGATAAATTTACGGTGAGGAACCTGGAATTGCTACAGTCTACGCAATCCGATGGAGTACCTTTAATCCAAGTGCTGGATCAGGTCGTTACTCCGATGGGCAGTCGCATGCTCCGGAAATGGCTGGTGCTCCCGCTGAAAAACAGGGAACAGATCCAATCTAGATTGGATACCGTGGAGGCTTTTAAAACTTCCTCAGACTTGCTAGAATCTACTATAGCTCATCTCAAGCAGATTGGCGATCTGGAAAGGCTGATTTCTAAAGTGGCCACCGCAAGGATCAACCCTCGCGAACTACTTCAATTGAAAAAGAGTCTATCACATATCGCTCCCGTCCAAAAGTCGCTTGGAGAGACAGAGGTGGATCAGTTCAAGAGCTTGTCTGACAGGCTTAACGACTGCCACGAGCTAATCACAAAAATCGAGGAGCAACTGCAAGAAGACCCACCTATCAATCCGACCCATGGCAATGTCATCAAGGAGGGGATAGATGCCGAACTCGATGATCTGCGCAAGATTGCTTTTTCCGGCAAAGATTACCTTTTACAAATCCAACGTCGCGAGACGGAGCGAACCGGTATTCCCTCACTCAAGATAGCCTACAACAAAGTTTTCGGGTACTATTTGGAAGTGACCAATGCCCATAAAGATAAGGTGCCCGAGGAGTGGATCAGGAAGCAAACCCTTGTCAATGCCGAGCGATATATCACGGAGGAGCTCAAAACCTACGAGGAAAAAATATTAAAAGCCGAAGATCAGATCAATGTTATCGAGTCCAGACTCTATCAGCAGCTGGTACAAGCTGCCATGGAGTATATAGATCCCATTCAACAAAACGCCAGGGTCATAGCCACCATTGACTGCTTGAGCAATTTTGCAAAAATTGCTGAAGAATTCAGTTATATCAAACCAACCATAACAGAAGAATCTGAGCTAGATATCAAGCAAGGACGTCATCCTGTAATTGAGCGACTAATGCCAGCAGATGAGGAGTATATTCCTAATGACGTCTTTTTGGATGGCGAGAGTCAGCAGGTTATCATCATAACAGGTCCAAATATGGCGGGTAAGTCGGCACTCCTACGTCAAGTAGCACTCATTGTAATGATGGGGCAAATGGGCAGTTATGTGCCTGCGGGCTATGCCAGGATTGGTGTGACCGATAAGATTTTCACAAGAGTAGGCGCATCCGATAACCTTTCCCGAGGAGAATCTACTTTTATGGTGGAGATGACCGAAACGGCTAGCATTCTCAACAACCTAAGTGACCAATCTTTGGTGATTATGGATGAAATCGGTCGAGGAACAAGTACCTATGACGGGATTTCCATTGCTTGGTCGATAGTCGAGCATCTACACAACCATCCGAAGTTCAAAGCCAAAACTCTTTTTGCTACACACTATCATGAGCTCAATGAATTAGCCAAAGATCTCCCAAGGGTCAAGAACTTTAATGTTTCTGTAAAGGAACTCGAAAACAAGGTAATTTTTCTGAGAAAGTTGGTTGAAGGTGGAAGCGAGCACAGTTTTGGGATACATGTAGCTCAAATGGCAGGCATGCCAAATGAAATTGTGATCCGAGCCAATGAGATATTAAAGCATCTTGAGAAAGACAAGCTTACGGAAGCGGAAAAAGAGAAGTTAGCAGAACTACCAGCTTCTAATTTTCAATTGAATCTATTTGAAGCCGACCCCAAATTTGACCAAGTATTATCATTACTCAATGATGTGGATGTCAATACTATCTCTCCAGTGGAAGCGCTTCTCAAATTGAATGAAATGAAGAATATTCTTAAAGGAAAGGGTTGAAGGTTGTGATAAGATGAAGGAGCCTCAACATGTTTGTTGAGGCTCAAATTCAGTACCTCGGGCGGGACTTGAACCCGCACGGGCGCAATGCCCACAGGATTTTAAGTCCTGCGTGTCTACCAATTCCACCACCGAGGCAGTTGCCTGCTTATGGGCTATCATTATGAACCAGTTTTCTCAAGAATTCCTTCCCAATGCCAGATTTCAGGTATTTCTCTCTGATTCTAGCTTCGGGTCTTGAGTCAAACTCTTCACTATAGATAAGATCAAATGAGCCATATGGCTTAGTTGTCCTATTCTTTCCACTATTGTGTTCTGTAAATCTCCGTTCGAGATTATTGGTCAGACCTACATAAATGTAGTTTCTGATTTTACTTTTCAAAGCATACACAAAATACATATTACCTCGTGTCTACCAACCTGCCTGCCGCAGGCAGGTTCCACCACCGAGGCAGCTACTTATTTTCAGACAAATGTCGTAAAATAACTAAGCCGCATTTCTGCGGCTATACTGAGCGGGAGACGGGATTCGAACCCGCGACCCCGACCTTGGCAAGGTCGTGCTCTACCAGCTGAGCTACTCTCGCTTATCCTTTGTTTAAAAGGACTGCAAATTTAAGTGAACGTGTGAAAATTGCAACGACTCACACAAAAATTATTGATAGCAATGACCTAGCCGAGAAGGGCGGGCAGAAAGGAACCAGAAGACGGATACAAGAGAAGAGGTGACCTATTAAGGTCACCTCTCGGTTGAAAAGGAATACTCGGTGATTGCGGTGATCAGCTGATTTTCGGTAGAGTCAGCCAGACACCACGAGTGCTAGTATACTGATCAGTATCCCGATCAGTAAAATGAATTTTGTCTGTTGTTTTTTCATACCTAATAGTATTTAGGATTTACCTCCTGACGCAATACTTCCATAGCTCCAGGTAGGTCACCTGCCGGTGGAGGAGAATCGTTAAACTCCTCCCTGGGCAGGCTAAACACGGCGAGTGTTCCTCTCTGCGCAAACAACGCCAGGCAGAGTGTGGCGGTGAATAAGATTTTCATAGCAATGAGACCACAGTATGTAAGATCAAGCAGCGATTGAGGCTAGTGCAAGGACAACTAGACCAAGGATGAAGACGAATTGGGCTTTTTCTATTCTCGTTTTTTTCATAATCGTTAGGTATTTTGATTGGTTGATTATTGAGCTGAAAATTTCCATTTACTGCAATCCAGATGTTCAACCAGTCTCGTAGACAGGAGATTGCCTAGGTAAATCCAGATAGTTGCATATAGCATGATGCCAAGGCCACCTACGGTTAGCAGACCATCCGACTCGAGTACCAGTCCCAGTCCCAGCCCCACCAGTCCGACACCCAGTAGGACTATAAAGTAGCTGGTGAGCCATGCTTTTGCATGTTTGTGAAAAGTCAGGGATTGCACTTCATTTAGGGATATCCGCTTAGAATCCTTTATAATCTTGCCATCTATAATATCGAATGGCCCTGATAGCT
>JAHCMJ010000118.1 GCA_019192485.1 Cyclobacteriaceae bacterium HetDA_MAG_MS6
GTCTCAGTTTTTGCACATATGCATCAATGGCTAGCTTCACTGGCCACTTTTGCCTCATGGATACCGTGTGCTCTTCCCCTTTTTCAGAGATCAACGTGGCAATAGTGTCGGACACTCGATAATCCCCCGCTTTTGCTATTTGTTTGATTTCAAACTGACCTTGAAATACAAAAGGCACCATGATCTTATGATCAATCCAGTTTTCACGTACGCTACCCAACCAATCTCCTGCCTGTACAACCTCTCCTTTTTTCAGCAAAGGAGTAAAAGCGTAAAAGACATCATCATCGAGTGGATCGGTCACCTCTCCTGTTTCAATAAAAAGCCCTCCCATTTTTGACAGGTCATTTTGTAGTCCGTCATACCTTTTTGACAGAATCCCGGGTCCTAGCTCGACCTCTAGCATATGACCGGTAAATTCAACCTCACTTCCGATCCTGATGGTCGTACTAGATTCGAAAAGTTGAGCTGATGCAATATTCCCATTCACACGAATAACTTCGGCTTTCAGCTTTTTTCCTTCGCTCAGAATAAGACAAATCTCATTCTGGGTCACCGGACCCTCGGCTTCTATGGAGATGAGATTGGATATTACTCCTTTTACTTTGCCTTTCGTCATACTTGAGGGGTTTTAAATGAACGAACATTGCTCTTGATTTCTTCTTGAAGGCTTGAAAAACGACTAGCTCCCAGTGACAAACTCAGCTGCGACCAACGATATATGATCAACAACTTTAAGGTATAAGCAAATACTTGCTCCTTGGCGAAAAATCCCTGTTCCTCATCCAAATAGTCCCATTTGATCCTGTTAAGGAATCGCTCCAACGCCTTTGGGTTACCTGCCGAAACCTGCTCAACCATCGTTTCTAAATAGGGGTGTGATTTCATCAAGGCTGACGACCCCGAAAGCCTATTCCGCACTTGATCCCTCTCACCATCTCTCCTACCACCAGGTTGACCCAAAAAATCAAAATATGACAAGTTGCTGGCCGCTATCAGTTCCCTCAATTCTCTTTCAAAATGAAAGTATCTATTGATGTAATTGTCTTGATGAGCTACTTCATCATAAAACATGTCCCACAGTTTGTCTTCTATCTCCCGAGGAGTCATAGATATCAACTGATCTTCATAGGCCTCGAGATAAGCGCTCATGTAGGCCGGAAAAATGCTATTGCCTTTGTGGTATTCCCTGATCTCTTCTTGAGTATAAATGCCCAGATTTTGAAACGCCATTTCTGAAAAATCTTTGTACTTGGCAAACAGTACGTTCAGCAGATTTCTATTGTCATATGGATAAAGTAAGTATCGAAAAGATTGCTGATCGGATTCCTCAAGATTCCTTTGAATGAGATCGACAACTTCCTTGAAGTCAATAACTTGAGCTGCTTTTTCTTCAACAATCTGATCAAAACTCAAATCAGGTAATCCGGCAATGAGGTAGTAATAACTCATGTCGATTCTCTGAATAATATTTGTTGCGTTTGACGATCCAGGTAGGACGCAAACAAGCGGATAAAGTCCTCTTCGGAAAAGGATATTTGGTAGCCTTCTCCTTTCTCAGAAATACGAAAGCCACCGGAAAGTTGATCGCTAAAGGTAATGGTGAGATTCTTAGCGTGATCGCTAACACTCCGATGAAAGGCACTGTCCCACTTTTTCTCTAATGACTTAGGAATTACGATCTCCAAACTGTCGGTGGATTTCCAACAAGAAATAGCCTCTAGCACTGCAGATTGGAGAAATGCTACATCGGCAAAAGCTTTCTTCCCGTTGTCATGAAGTATTTTATCATTTAGCGTTCCTTTGACTTCTCTTTTCAAGTCGCTGATCATTTGTTTTCCTTTCAACTGCAACTCATTCTCTACACTCCTGGCTACTCGCTCAGCTTCTCGTTTCGCCTCGTTGACGAGCTTAGCTGCTTCTTCTTTTGCTTCTGCCAAAAGTCGACTGCTTTCGGATTCAGCCTTTGCCAGAATTGCCTTAGAGGTTACCTCGGCTTTTTCTATTCCTTCCTTATAGATCTGATCCGTAATGATATCCAGGTTGTTGATCTCCGCCATTGGTTAAATTATTTGAGTACGAGTAGAGGAATGGGGCTATGAAAAGTCATTTTCTGTGTCAGGCTCTCGTGAAACACATGTTCTATAAAACTGTAATTCTTCGGAAGTATCGTGATCAGGCCTATTTCATTTGTTTTGCTATAGTCTATGATTCCCTGATCGATATGACTGCTAAAAGTGATGTTGAAGGTAGTGGGTACACTCTCTAGTTTCCGTCTGACTAGTTGCCGGTAGGCTTTTTGATGACTAGTCATCACCTTCTCGTCCCTATTTAAGGTAACGACATCAATGTCCAGCTCGCGAGTTTCGGCAATCTCAAGCAGGAAGTCTAGCGTATGGTAATCTGCTTCTGCACTATAGTCACAGAAAAGACCAATCTTGCCGATGTCTTTCAATGTCGTATGGTCGGGGATAACTAGTACGGGTATGTCCACTTCTTGCACAATCTTCGCTGTTTTAGTACCCCACAGTTCACCAAAACCTTTGGCTCCTTTAGTGGCCATGATGATGAGGTCTATTTCTTCATTTTCCGCACAATGGATGATACCCTCCGTGGATAGGCGAAGCTCTTTTCTAAACTCATGATTGAGCTTTGATAGCCCCTCTGTATGGCCGAGCAGCTCCTTAAATTTAAACTCGATACGGCTTTCCTGATAGACAAGATCCCTGTCTATTTGCTCTTTACCTACCCTATTGCTGGGAGGACGATGATAAGCGTGATAGACAAGCAGTTTCGCATCGAAGAAATGGGCAAATATGGTAGCCTGAGCAAGTGCTTCATTGGCTCTGGGTGAAAAATCTGTAGGAAATAGTATCGTTTTAATCGCAGTCAAAACCTTAGCTTCAAGGGTTAAAAGTCTAGTTATGATCCTTTCACTAAAGTATATGCCAGTAAATCCAGAAGGCATGATCCGCCTTTGACCAGAAACTGACTTTCATCATGAATTATTTTGCTATTCCTGCAAGGATCCACAATGACCTACAGCGTGAATTTGATCTTCTAATGACATGAACAAACTCTTGTCTGACAGGTTCTGAATGTCTAAGTTTTTCTTTTATGGGAAGTCTGAGCGCACATCTTAGACCCTATCTCCGGGAAAGGCCTCCTATTACCAAAATGACTCTTCCTCTGCGCTGGATAGAGAGGTCATGTAGGATATGGGAAATCTTATCTTTTTAGAATTCCAATAAGGACAGAAAAATTTCGCCTCTATGGTTTGTGATTTTATTTACTTTCTTGACTGCCAGAGCTAAAATCCAACACGTCAGGCCTAATAAATGGTTTAGCCAAATCCAATATTCCTTTATGGCCATAAGGGTCTTTTCCGGCAACGATAAATATATCTCTAAAGTCATCCGTAAAATCTACTCTGCCATCCAAATTCCAAGGAAGCATAGACTCGGCACTGCTATAATGACAAACTAGAGCTCTTCTGTACCTATCTGAAGAATTGTTTTGAAGGGACATATGTAGTAAGTATCCATTAAAGAAAATGACAGAACCCTTTTTTACTTCGACTTTTAAGAAGTCTTTCTCGGTGTAGGGCTTTAGGTCTGCTACTTCCAAGTCAGCAAAGTTAGCGTCATTGTTATCAATTCTTTTTCTGATCACACCTTCTTGATGAGATCCTGGTATAACCCAGAGACAGCCATTTGAGACATCGGCATCATCTAATGCAATCCAGGCACCTGTCAAAGATCGATCCCTAGTAGGTATGAAGTACTCGTCTTGATGCCATGACTGCCCTTTTTTACCAGGTGCTTTTATGAAAAACATGGATTGGAGACACTTTACATTTGGACTTATCAGTTTAGAGAGGATATCAGTAATATATGAGTGGCGGGCATATTCTTTTATCAAAGGCGACAACTTATGAGGAAAATGAATGGCAGTATATCTTTTTATTAATTCATTTTCAGGAATGTTTTCAGCATCTTCTAATATGCCTTCTACTGCTCCTTTTTTTCCAGAAGCAATACCTATCACTTCTTGATTTAGTGTGTTTACATCATCCTCCGAGAAGATCTCGTTAGCAATTAAAAAACCATAATCCTTATAGAATCTAATATTTTCTTCTTGTATCGAATCATTTATGGTATCGTAAGTCATATACTGCTATTCAAATGTTTTAATGTAATCTAACGATCAGCTCAAATGAGTATGCGCTCCAGTTGCTAGAAGCTCTGAAGCTGATCCTTCACATTGTCTTTTCAAAATGAACCAGTTCGCATATTCATTTTGGTGCTTCTTTTGCTTAGCTATTTATTCGTCTTTCAAATAGTACCTTCCTAATTCCAAAATCAGTATCCCATTGTTTGACTTCTTTGAAATTAAGCTTTTTATATAATTCTATTGCAGGTGTATTCTTTACGCCTGTTTCAACAATAAAAACATTCAAGTCAAAGCGATTAAAAGTGAATGCTATCAATTTTTTTCCTATTCCGCGTCTAAAGTATTTCGGCTGCACCACCAAGCTATTGATGTCTATGAGTTTCTCTTTTCGTTCGACTTCTATAACTCCCGCCAATTCATTGTGCTCAAGATATCCATAAAATTCATTACCACTTTTAAGATAGCTTTCAAGAGGTCTTTTAAGCGGGGGGAAATCATTTACGCCCAAAAGCTCCGCTTCAATAGCATATGACAATTGAAAAACAGTATATATCTGATTTGCTATTTTCAAGTCGTCATTTTGAAGTTTTTTAATCATCAAACTTTTGCAGGTTTTGGTTCTACTCACAACGACCCAGTTATGAAGCAGTTTTACTTGTTTGAATTCAAAGTTAATATGCCACTGCTTCGAACCCCACTATAGCAACTAAAATCCAGCCCTTCAGCCTAATTGCGTAGCTCGTGTTGTGAGTCTTATTATTTGAGATTAAACGGTTTTTAAAATGCAGTTGACATCCAATAGCTCTTACAACTTTCAGAATGGTCTCTTTAACTAAGCTCATTAGGCTTAGCCTTTCAAATATCTCAAAAGTATCTATTGAAGATGTCCTTTGTAAGTAACTAAGTAAGCCGATGGAGCTTAGTGCTTTGTTATGATCTTTAATTGTTTTCGAGACGAACTATCTTTTCCTTTAGTTCTGTGTTTTCAGTTTCGAGTTGATTCACTCGCTTGTTTACGTCTATCATGTAAAGCGTCAGTTCCTCAATCTTCTGAAGCAGTTTGGCGTTCATTTCGCCCAGGTTGATCCCATTCTCGGCTACTTCAGCTTCGCTTGGGATTTCAGGGAGATGACCTTTTTCTGAAATGTGTTGCTCTACTTCTTCGAGGGTGCGTAAGTTATAGTCATTCTCAAATACAAAATCTGACCATCCATTAGCCTCTACTTTGATTTCTCTTGCACCAATGGATCCTTCAACTGCGAGTTTATGGGAGCCTGTTGTTTGAGTCCCAACTCCAATATTTCCGTTTGGGTTTATAGTCATTCTAACTACATCTGCAGTAGCAAAATGCATTGGAGCACTACTTCCTGTTCCAATTGCTAATCTATCCGCAGGACTACCGCTATGAGTTCTTAGAAATACACCTTTTGCCCTTGGTAAGCCCATTAGATTCTCCGGTCTTGAGGAATTATAGCTTAAAATATCAAATCCAACACCTTGACTCATTACTGTAAGTCCAGTTTCCTGGGAGCTTGCATTGTTATTATTAGTTATCTGGACTCTTGTTGATGCATTCTGATGTTTTATGACTTCCAAAAGTTGGTTTGGATTTAATGTGCCAATTCCCACATAGCCATTGCTAGCAATTGACATATCATAGGTGTGATTATTGACCCTAAAAACCATTTTGTCCGAATCATGTTCGTATTGCATCCCACCTACGTAAGAATCGTCAGAGTCTGCAAAACCAAAATATCCATGTTGATTATTTGGTGTTAAAATTGAAATCATACCTTGTTCATCATCTTCAATTGTCAAATCAGAAAATCCATGTGGAGTAGTTCCGGATTGGCCATTGAAGACATGAAGCTTTGAACTAGCAGTTTTTGTTCCAACTCCAATATTTCCGTTTGGGTTTATAGTCATTCTTACTGCATCTGCCGTAGCAAAATGCATTGGAGCACTACTTCCTGTTCCAATTGCTAATCTATCCGCAGGGCTGCCGCTATGAGTTCTTAGAAATACACCTTTTGCCCTAGGTAAACCCATAAGATTATCAGATCTGCTGGAATTGTAACTCAAAATATCAAAACCGACTCCCTGACTTAACACAGTAAAACCTGTCTCCTGTGAACTGTTGTTATTGAAATTTGCGATTCTCAATCGTGTTTTTTCATTTTGATCCTTTCGGACCTCAAGAAGTTCCGATGGATTATTTACGCCAATGCCAACATTTGCATTTGAAGATGTCCCTATTGTACCACTCGGAGAAAAAATAGTTTGCGAAAAACTTATATGAATCAGGAAAACACTATAAAGAATTGTAAGGATAATTTTTTCCATTTTCTTGTTCGATTTGTAAGCTTGAATTTCAGGAATTTATCATAACGTTAAGAAAAAAAACGTACATCTACCTTCGATCTATAGTAACGCTTTTATCATAAATGAACTGAAAGATAGTAAAAAGCGGTCATGATGTTTAAATTTTATCGAATGTTAAGTGCTTTTCAAAGTCCGCTGTTTGATGGAAATCACCCTAAAATCAAAAAATAGGGAATTTTTACCGGAACAATCCCCCTATTCCGAAGGTTATTCGAGGAAGTGTTTGTTAGTAACTTTAACCTAAAAACGACTTAGTATGCAATCAGCTGGTAATTCATTTACATCTATAAAAAACTGTTTAGAAGTCGTGACATTGTACCGAACATATTGAACGGATATCCCATTTTGAACTCTATAGTATATGTTTCCTGCCCATTTTGGATTTAAAAACTGAGTATTCACTGGATAACTCCAAGTTCCATTCGCCTGAATTGGTGGAATAATATAAGATTGTACTCCTAGGTTTAGGTTACCTATATCCAGTTGAACTGAAGATCCTTGAGTTACGTTGCCAAAGATCGTTATTACTGAAGATATATCTATGGCCCCTGCACTTTGATATGCTATAGTCGTTGGGATTCTTTCTATAGTTGAAATACCATTATTTGAAAGTCCTTCTATCGTTTGTGTTATATCCCATAGCTTTTGGACATTTGGAATTACATTACCAGTAATCATGAGTCCGCTTGGAATAGTCATAACCGAAGTTGGTGGTAATGCATTTGAATGAATTATGCTCATTCTAATCTTCGCTAAGTCCTGTGAACTAATATTTCTGAAATAGAATCTGGTGTCTACACCCCAATGTCTTGTTTTGTCGTAGTCTATAGTATTAGTTACGTATTGCGTCCTTTGAAATAGACTGCAAGAACTAACTGTCAGAAAGACTAAAGCCAAAAGAATAATGCTTCTCATAAATTTTTACGGTTCTACTTATTGTTACTATCGTTAAAGACAAAAAGCGTGCATCTTCCCTCTACCTTGGGGGAACGCTTTTCCCTTTAAGGATTGGAAAGATAGTAAAAAGCGGTCATGATATTTGATTTTATCGGGTGTTAAGTGCTTTTTTAAAGCTCACCGTCTGAAGGAAATCACCCTGAAATCAGAAACTAGGGAGTTTTTACCGGAAAAATCCCCCCTATTCCGAAGGCTATTCGTGGAAGTGTTTGTTGGCAGTGGTTATTTTATTTCAATAGTCGACAGCGATGATTATTAATCGGAAAGTACGAATTGCCAGGATATACCATATTTATCTTGACACCATCCAAATTTCTTACCAAATCCGTAATCTCCTTCACCTTCGTAGCTGTCAAGAGGAACCATTATCTGACCTCCATTTGAAGAAAGCTTTTCGAAAAGTGTATGAATAATATCATTAGAATTGTCACTTATGAAAAGTGAAACAGCAGGACTAAATGACCAAGCATGATTATAGTTACTTTCGGAAACCATGTAATCGGTTCCGTTTAGTGTGAATACTCCATGCTTAATGAGTTCGGGTGTGCCACCCGATTCTCCTTCAGCGTATTTTTTTATGCTTTTAATGTCAGAATTCGGGAAGATCGACGTGTAAAAGCTTATGGCTTCTTCAGCCTTTCCGCATTGATCGCCTACGAACGTCAGGAATGTTGTTATATTCATCTTTTAGCTGTTTTAATCCTCAATTCTATTTAACTACTGCTAAAGTCGAAAATAAGCTTAATGGGCAAACCCTTTGAAATTGATTCTAAAGATACTGTTTCGTATTAAAATTTGCTCATAGCTCAGCTTTGTTCGTTGAGCTTATCGTTAGTCGTAAGTAGTTCTTTCAGAGATCAAAAAGCCAAATCAACAAAGGTCGTTGTAGTACCCATGGATTCACGTTTGTGCACTTTCCTTCGCCTTAAGTTACCGCTAGATCGCTTTGACTTTTATAAAAAGGTTGGCCGCCCGTTATTTTACGGTCTTTCGTTTCTTTGATGACTTAGCAACTGGATTAAAGTCAAGGCATAAGTTTAAGTAAAATTCAAAGTCTTTTCTCTTTCTGAACCCGACTGGATTTATATAACAGTAACCTTTGTATTCCCTACCCTTCATTAACATCGTCTCATATCCCTCTTTTTCCGAAAGTTCTTCTTGTAGAATTGGGTCAAAACGCAACATTAAATTTTCACCGCTTACACAAACACAAGTCTTGCCATTCACCATAAAGTTGAGAACGTTGAACATTTCTTTTTCCTCAATGTCTATGTCTGGTATTTCAGCGAGATATGCTCTAACGCTGTCGGCAAGATTTGTGTCGTAAGCCATAACGAAAATCTACTTTGTAGAATGAAGCCCAACAGTGTTGCCTTCGGTATCAATGAAAATAGAAACAAAGCCAAATTCACCAATATTCATCTTGGGTTGTACAACTTTTCCACCGGCCTTTTCAATTCTTTGTTCTTCTGCCGTGTTGTCTTCTGTTTCAAAATAGATAATCGTATTGTTGCCGCTTGGCGTATAATCAGCTTTCTCCACTAATGCTCCTGATATGTATTGGCTTTCAGGACTGAAAGGAAAAAATGATTGCTTGCCCCATTCAGCGGGTGCATCAGTTAGCTTTAGATGGAAAACAATCTCATAGAATTTTTTTGCTCGGTCTAAGTCGGCTACGTTCAGATCAAAATAACCAACAGGATTTACATTTGCCATTTCAAAATTATTTTTAAGTTCTTGCAAAATTGCTCTGCAAATGAAGGCTCACTTAAAATGGCAAAATTGTAGAAATGGGACAGGCTTAAACCTTGCGGTCAAAAATCAATGACATTTTGAGGTCTTCACCATAAAACTCTTTGGGCGTGAGACCTGTAAACTCTTTGAAATCTCTTATAAAATGTGCTTGGTCAAAATATTCGTTTTCATAAGCTAAGTCAGTCAGACTCCTGATTTCTTCATTCAGCAAAACTTTCAGGGTCTTTTGAATTCTGATTGTTTTTGCCAGTTGCTTTGGGCTCAAACCTATGGCCGAAGAAAACTTTCGAGCTAATTGCCTTCTGTTAACGTTATTGGTCCTTGAATATTCATTGACTGAAAAATGTCCATTTACATCGAAGATCGTTGCAACTGCTGAATTTACGATGTTGTCAACCGTTTTTTGATCGGCTAATTGGTTGAAAAGAAAGGTCTCAATAATTTGAATTCTTTCAGATGTAGCGTTAGCATTTAAAATTTGTTCACCTAGTTTTCTGCCCTCTTCTCCAAATAATTTGTCCAATGGTATTGCCTTGTTTTCCATTTCTTTGATTGGCATTGTCGTAAAAGGTAAAAACCCGTTTGGTTTGAATTGCACGACAAAGCTACCCGTTACTCCAATGGGCTCAATCACATAAGGTTTTGTCAATTGTCCAATTAAAAAGCATTTCGGCAAAACTGTTATCTCTCCATTCTGCGAATGATGTCTGTAGGTGTCACCATAGTGAAAAATTAGCTTCATCGTTCCGTCTGGGACGATGGTGTTTTTGAGAGGTATATTTTCTTTTTCACCATCTAATGTCCAATACCGCTTAACAAACTCAGTCAGTTCGATATCTGGCGCATAAGTTTTCGGATTTAACTCCATTGACAATTGTTATATGGTATTTTTTACGATGAAATCTAACGATCAACTCTGCTCCATAAGCTGGAGGTTTCAAATAGTTATAAATGTATCTTATTACAAAAGCCTTTGCAAACCTGCCCGTCGGTGGACATGTAGCTCATTTAGCCGATGGAGCGTAGTGCTTGTTTGCAATCCGTTTTAGTCGACTTTAAATTCAAAGTCCATAGCAAGTCTTCCATGGAATCCTATTACCGTTGAATCTTGCCCAAATTCCTTGATTTCAGCTAATGTTAAGCAGTATTTAGTTGTTCCTGTATTGTGAAGATTAACTGTAGTATCAAATGAGCGTTTATACAATTCGCGATAGTCTTGCTCCTCAAACAAACTCATGTTCCTGGAAACGCTATCCGTTTGTAGGCAATCTTCAATAAGCAAATGGTAATCAGTAAACAAAATTTGAAATCCAAATCTTACTGAGTCACCAACTTTATATGTATCCTTCAATCAAGCGAGTTGCTCCCGCATAGTACTCATCAACGATATCTATTCCTAATGAATTGGTGTAGAGTAAGCACGCAAACCGCTATTGCTTATACACCTTGTTAGGCGTATTTTATCTTTCTATAACTTCCACCTTCATCTCTTCTGCCAGCCAATCTTTTGATTTCTCAACAAAATCAGTCAAATAAGGCATTTGGTTATGTTTCTGAAATGCGTCTTGCGTTACCCATTTTTCATACATCAAAAACTCTATCGAATTTGTAGTGTCTTGAAATAATGAATATTCCAAGTTTCCTGTTTCATTCCGGCTAGGTTCTAAAAGAGCGGTTAAGGACTCTTTTACTTCTTGTACAAACTCCTCTTTTGCTGAGATTTTTGCAATCACCAATAATTCCATCTTTCAAGATTTTGTGATGATTACTTTGCCCAAGGCTTTTCCGCTCTCGGCTCTTGCATGTGCTTCGCCTACTTGTGAAAAATCAAAGGTCTTTTCATCAATTAGCGGTTTGATTTTACCACTTTCAATATACTCAGCGACTTGTTTTAGGATTTTTCCGTGTCGCTCACGGCCTAAATTATGCAACATTGGGATAAGCATAAAAACAATGTGAAAGTCAAGCCCTTTGATGTGAGGTATCGAAAGGTCTAAGGTATCCAACGCCAAGGTAGTAACCACTCTGCCACTTACTTTTACCGCCTGAAAGCTATTGTTCAGATTTTGATTGCCTACGGTATCGAAAACGGCATCAAAACCTTTACCGTCTGAGTGTTTCTCTACAAATTCTTCCACGCTTTCAGTTTTGTAGTTAATGGTTACATCTGCCCCAAGTTCCTTGGCGACTATTTCCTGCTCTTCATTCGCAACCGTAGCATAGACTTCCGCACCTGCGATTTTTGCGAACTGAATACCCAAATGACCTACGCCACCTGTGCCACCATATACCAAAACTTTTTCGCCCGCTTGGACTTTTGCTCGTTCAAAAATGGCTTCATAAGCCGTAATGCTCACCAAAGGAATTGCACCGTATTGGCTCAAATCTGCATGATCTGAAATTTTGGCAAAAAGGCGTGCATCACCTTTCATATATTCAGCCAACGCCCCGTTCAGACCATTGAGACCGCCTGCACATCCAAAAACGTTATCGCCTTTTTTGAATTGGCTGACTTCTGTACCTACTTCCTCAACTGTTCCTGAAACGTCTCCTTGCAAAACCGCAGGAAAATCTGGCGACAAATCAGCCAATTCCCCACTCCTGATTTTATAATCAACAGGGTTTACTGAGGTGGTATGGACTTTTACCAAAATCTCATTGAAGTTTAATTTTGGAATATCCGTTTCTATTTGTTCAAAGACCTCCAAAGGATTTCCGAACTTTTTAATGACTACTGCTTGCATAATTTCTTCTTTTTTAAGTGAATCAATGATGCAAAGGTCAGGAATGGATTAGGTCGTTTCTTGGTAAGAAAAGAGGGTTAATTGGTAACAATCAATCTTTTTGTGGATTGCCGTTTTTCCTGAAATCGTTAGGAAGTATTCCCCTTATTTTTTGAAAAGTTTTGTTGAAATGTTGAAGGTCAGAAAAGTCCAACTGATAGGCAATTTCGCTGAGCGATAAGTCCGTAAATGTCAGCTTTTCCTCAGCTAAGGCAATTTTGTAGTTGAGGATATACTGCTTAATTGCAATACCATATTGCTTCTTGAAATAACTACCGAAATAGTTTTTAGAAATATGAAATCGGGCGGAAAGGTGGGCAATCGTCAGTTTTTCGTTTTCGTAGATGTTGAAATGGATGTGTTCCAAAATGGACTTATCTTGTCCTTTTGCTGAAATATTTGCACTTAAACTATTCTCCTGCAAGTTTCTGGCAATAATGCTGAGCAAAGAGAAAAGCGTATTCTGAACCACAATTTTGCAGTACGCTTGCCCTTTGAAATATTCCTCAATAGTAATTGAAATCAAATGCTCAAAGGTCTTTTTGTCGCTTTCGGTCTTGATAATGGGTAGATTCGTCCGTGAGTAGCTATTGAAAATGTATTCTAACTTGCTGAACCAAGCGTCCAATTGAAACGCCACGTCCACGTTTTGCTGCGGTTGGTTGAAATAGACTTTTTGGAATTTGATGAAGTGGATTTTTGATTTTTCGTGCAATTCAAGCGAATAATGCTCTTTGGGTGTCAGCAAAAAGAAGTCGCCCGATTGAAAATGGAATTCCATTTCCTCTATCCGCTGAATACCTTGCCCAGTTTCCACATATGAAGCCTTACTAGTTAGGTAGCCTTACTAGAAAAGGTAGCCTTACTAGAAAATCGGACAGTTTACAAATGA
>JAHCMJ010000119.1 GCA_019192485.1 Cyclobacteriaceae bacterium HetDA_MAG_MS6
GGATCATGTTGACCAGCTCTTCTGTTTCAAATTGACTGTCAACCATTTCTCCCTGTGTCTCAACGTCAGCATGATCGATACTGACTTCCACCGACATGTTCCTGTTTTTTCGCAGGTAGGTCAGGCACTCATTGACTATGATCCTTCTGATCCAGCCCTCAAAGCTGCCGTCCCCCTTGAACTGCGCGATCTTCTCAAATACTTTCACCATACCACCAATCATGACGTGCTCCGCCTCTTCGCGGTCCTTGATGTATCGGCTACATATGCCGAGCATCTTTGGTGAAGTCCGATCATAGAGCGCCCGCTGGGACTTCAGCTTTCCTTTCCTGCAGCCGGTCAGTAGCTCTTCTTCTGTTGGTGACTTTTGAATGACAAGCATTTGGTTGATATTCATTGACAAGATGCAAACGGTGGGCCGCAGGTTGCTTGGGCTGCAAAATATTTTATAAAGTTAGCAAATGAGCTGATCCCTTCCTGAATGAAGAGAGGGATAGAAATAAGAAAGGCCACCTTAAACGTCGCCCTGACGGAGGTGGCCTCGACTACACCACAGTTGTTTTGGAAGGAAATCGGTTTATTCTTTTTTCCCCAACATGAGGAAATCATTGGCGGTGATTTCGGTGATGTATTTTTTCTGACCTTCTTTTTCATAGGAACGGTTGATCAGCTTGCCTTCCAATGCGATCTCACTACCTTTTTGCAGGTATTGATCGGCGATGTCCACTTTTTTGCCCCATAGGACAATGTTGTGCCACTGCGTATCGGTGACCTTCTCGCCTTTATTGTTGTAGTAGGTCTCGTTGGTGGCCATGGAAAAGGTGGCCATTTTCTTGCCACTGTCAAAGGTTTTCACTTCAGGATTGTTACCTAATCTGCCGATCAATTGTACGCTGTTTTTCAAAGATTTCATGATGTAAAAAGTTTTAGTTAAACATTTGATTTTTGATTCATCTCATAGGCAGATGATGAACTGTCGAATTGACAAGAGCAAAGGTGAGGAGGTGGAAAAAGCTGATTCGGTTTTTAAACGTTTGTAGTCATTTAATAGTCGTTTGTAGTCGTTTGCTGTCGATTATATCATTGATAATCATTCATTTAATGATAAATATTGAAAAAACTAGCGTTGTGTTTGAATGCAGATTAATTTTAGGTGATTGTTTTAAACAAATAGAAAAACACATAAAACCATGATACGTATCGTACTCGCCTTTTCAGTCCTGACAGGATTTAGTCCATTTGTTTTTGGTCAAAATACTTTTCCGGCAACAGGTAATGTGGGGATTGGGACGAATAGTCCATCTAACAAGCTAGAAATCAAAAGCACTTCTTCAGGGACTAATGCAGCTCTTGAAAGTGAGAATGACCAAAATGTTTCTAGTTATTTCTACACAGGGAGATCAGGTAATACCGGTCTTAGTAACAAAACGGTCATAGAAAACGCTGTGGGAAATGAGATGATTCTAAATCCTTCCGGCGGTAATGTGGGGATAGGGACTACCTCACCAGGCTCACAATTAAATGTTGGGACAAGAACTACTAATTCGCCTTCATCTGTTGTGCAACTTGGTGATTATGTACCGAACGGAGAAGCAAGAGTATTATCACTAGTTAACTCCGGCGGAGGAAGTGATCAATCGACATCGATCGATTTCCATAACAGATCAAATTGGTCAACAACTGGAAAAATTCAAGTTCAACAACTCTCCTCCTATACTCAATCAAAGCTTCATTTTCACACATATAACTCAGGGCTTAAAAACAGAATGACCATAGATCATTTGGGACATGTTGGAATTGGAACAACTTCACCTTCTGAGAAACTCGATGTTGATGGCAATATCAAACTTGTAAGTACCGGAAACAAAATCTATTGGGATTGGCCAGACAGAGCAATTGAACAGTTTTCATCGGGAGGAAATAGCCGAATGATTCGATTTCGAAACAGTATGGATTCATCAAATCCGGATGGTGGCTTTGATTTTGCTACTAATACTGGCACATCAGTGCTAAGAATCAACCAGCAACGAGTTGGAATTGGCACAACGAACTTAGATCCAAATTTCAAATTATCAGTAAATGGATCAATTAGGTCCAAGGAGGTTAAAGTTGAGGCCAACTGGTCTGATTTCGTATTTGAAAGTGATTACGAACTACGTTCGCTTGAGGAATTGGAAGAACACATTAATCAAAAAGGACATCTACCTGAGATTCCCAGCGAAGCAGAAGTCACGGAGGATGGGATCAATCTAGGTGAAATGAATGCTAAACTCCTTCAGAAGATCGAGGAGTTGACACTCTACCTCATTGATCAAAACAAAGAACTGAAATCAGCTCATTACAAGATTGAGCAACTTCAAAAAGAGGTTTCGGTCTTGAAAAATTAATTAGATCACAATTTCAAAACACATAAAACCATGATACGTATCGTACTCGCTTTTTCGGTCCTGACAGGACTTAGCCAATTTGCTTTTGGTCAGAATACATTTCCTCCTACTGGGAATGTGGGGATCGGGACGAATAGTCCCACGGCAAATTTAGATGTGAGGGGAATAGGTCTTTTTCAAAATGGAAGCATTCTTGATATTGCTTTAACTACTCCCGCAGGGAAGAACGGGATTGTTTTCAGTAAGTCTGAATACGGTAACTATTCCAGGTTTAACTTGATGAATGTCGATCATGCAAGTCCCGGTAGCAGATACTTTCAATTAAGGTTTAATCAAGATTCGGAAGGGTTGACTATACAAAACGGCGGAAACATAGGAATCGGTACTTCCTCTCCAACTAATAAACTTCAAATTGCCAATGCCTTTTCATTTCATGATGGTGGCCATGAGGTGATAGGCTTTGGTTGGGCTCACGGTGGCAGTGGTGTTGATTTGGATCCTTTAGGATATTCGGTGAGAGGTTCGGCTGGATCCTGTATTGGGGATGCTAAGGCTTGGTGTTTCTCAGTCTGTTACCACCGACCCAACCACTAATCTTTCGATTAATAAAAGTGGCTATATTGGCATCGGGACTACAAGTCCAGCAGCTAATCTACAAGTTCAGCGATCGATACTTGATAATAAGCCTAGCCTTTTTCTTGGTAGATACAACAACGAGAATGTTAACCTGCTTTCCATTGGTGAGCACACTAAGGCTGGTGGTGTCGATGGATCATACGGTGGATTGTTATTGCATACCCACAATAGGAGCATAGCTTTTTCGGTCAAGAATACCACTTTCAATGGGATACAGCCAGCAGATATCAACTTGTTGATCCAATCAGTCACTGGCAACGTAGGAATAGGTACGTCAAACCCTGATTCAAAACTAGTTGTAGATGGCAAAATCCGTAGCGAGGAGATCAAAGTCGAAGTCGTCAATGGACCAGACTACGTTTTCGAACCAGGTTATGACCTTCCTACTCTCCAAGAGACCAAAGCTTACATTGAAGTACACAAGCATCTATCTGAGATTCCTTCGGCCAGGGAAATGGAGGCCGATGGTATCGACCTGGGAGATATAAATATGAGGCTATTGAAGAAGATTGAGGAGTTGACTTTGCATCAGATTGAGCTGTTGGAAAAGCTGGAAACCCAAAGACAAGAACTACAAGTATTGAAGGAGGAGGTTGAGACTATAAAATATCGTTAGCTATTCATTTTTAATTCTTGACTCCGCATTGTTTCAGGGAGACTTCTCCTCCCTGCGGTTGTCGAAGTGACGTTGGGTTATACAATACCGGGTCAAAACAAGGTTTGATTTGCACCTTTCACTGATTGTTACTTTTCAGCTTTTCCTTCATCAGGAGGGTTGGCGGAAAGTGTCGGCAGCTGAGCAATGAGGGCTGTGTTGCAGGTCGGGACGGAGTGTTGGCCGTGGGTTTTTACACTTTCAAAGGCTTTTGCGTACTTTATGCCTGAAAAGTACGGGCCCTTCCGGCCCGAGGAAGTGCAATTAAAGATTCCCTTTGTAATTGATTGTTATTCTGCTTCTCAATAAATTATTCCTATGAAAGAGACTTCTCCTCCCTGCGGTTGTCGAAGTGACGTTGGGTTATACAATATCGGCTCAAGATAAGGTTGACTTGCATAAATAGAAATGAATACGGCCTAGATTTTTGCCCTACTTTTCATCAATGGAAAAGTAAGAAAAGAACCTTGAGGAAATCACCTTTTTATGAGGAATTTCACAGTTACCTGATCTATTTTTGCTTGACCTTGCTCTGCGAAGCAGCTATATCAAGGCTTGTTGAAATGGAGAAAGTTAAGATGGTATTTGGGCCACAATCCTCCAATATTTATTATTAATTCCTGACTGTTTCTTGCTTGAGTTGCCGCTACTTATAATTGATCAGCGCCTCTTTGATAGATCCATGCTCTTCCAACAGGTCTGCTGCTTGTTCTCTAGGGATATTGAGTTCGTCCATTAGGAAGTTGATACCCCGATTTACCAGCTTATTGTTGTTGAGTTGCATGTTGATCATCTTATTGCCCTGCACTCGGCCGATACGGATCATGACAGATGTGGAGATCATATTGAGGACAAGTTTTTGAGCAGTGCCGCTTTTCATACGGGTGCTGCCCGTCACAAATTCTGGCCCCACGATCACCTCGATAGGAATATCCGCTACATCTGCCAGAGGCGAACCGTGGTTGTTGGTGATGCATGCCGTCAAGACCCCTTGCGTTCGGGCGTATTTCATACCTCCAATCACATAAGGCGTAGTACCTGAGGCCGCTATTCCCACCAGCGTATCATTTTCGTTTAGATTAAAAGCAGCAAGATCCTTGGCTGCCAGATCCGGACTGTCCTCGGCGAACTCCACAGCTTTTCGTATGGCACCATCTCCTCCTGCGATTAGGCCTATTACACGATCATGAGGCAATCCATAGGTGGGAGGTATCTCAGAAGCATCCAGGACACCAAGCCGGCCACTGGTCCCGGCACCGATGTAAAACAGCCTGCCCCCTTGCTCAAACTTAGGTACAATAGTCTCTACCAACTCAGCAATAGCGGGAATCACCGCGTTTACAGCTTCAGGAACTTTGCGATCTTCGTTATTGATGTTAACTAAAATGTCCTCGACGGACATGGTTTCAAGGGATTCGTACAGTGAGGGCTTTTCTGTTACCTTCAGGTGATCGTTCATGATTTCTATATTATTTCAATATTTTGGTTCTTGTAAGGCATCAGATGTGGATCCTCCGCATCCAGTTCGGTAATTAAAGTATTGATAGCTTGTATTTCACAAATCTTATAACGCTGCCTGGAGTTCAATTTTTCTGAAATGGTCAGGGAAACTACCTTCTTGGAAGCGTTGATCATGGCCTTTTTCATTTGTACTACCTCCCAGTCAAACTCTGTAAGTCCGTTGATAGGATCAAGGTATCCGGTTCCCAGGAAGCAAATATCGACTTTTATCTCGGACAAAATATTCAAGGCGCTACCGCCAACAGCAATTTGCGATTCTTTTGATAATCTCCCACCGATGAGTATGACCTCGATTTCAGGATGAGACAGCAACTCAATGGCGATAGGTAGGCTCGGCGTAAAGAAGGTGGCTTGTAACTTCTGGGGCAATTGTCTGATGAGCTCGAGGTTGGTCGTGCCACCACTTATCAGGACTACACTATCATTTTCGATGAGTTCAAGCGCCTTTTTAGCAATCTTGATCTTGCTTTCGACGGCATAGATATCAACTAAGGTATTTTGACCATTGATGTTGTACCCATTAGATACTGCTCCACCATGCACCTTCTTTAGCTTTTGAAGGTCATCAAGTTCCTTGATGTCTCGTCTGATCGTATCGGGTGATACCTTAAGTGCTGAAGCCAAATCGGTGAGCAGCACACGGTTGTGCACCTCCACCTCGTGAAGTATCAGCTTATGTCTTTCATCTTTTTTCACACCTTATCAAAAAAATACAAGGCAAATATATTTAAATCAAAAATAGGTAAAAATGCAATTATTTATCGCTTTTATTCATTTTTATAATAAATATGCCGTTTTTAAATGCATAAAATATCATTTAATTCATTTTTTGCTTTTAATTATTGCATTGATCTTCGAATATGATTTAATTTGGTACGGTTAATTTCATTTTGCTGATATTATATACATGCATTAGGTAAACATGCACGAAATCATAGAAAAAATAAAATTTGCGATAGAACAGGATCAAGTGAATATCAATGAGCGTATTCACACCTCAGTATATGACGACTCGGAAAATGCCTCTTATCATGTAGCGAGGAATATTGGGGATACGATCAATGTCAGAAATCAGGAAGGTAAGCCTACCGTACTCGGCTTGGCGACAGGTTCCAGTCCCATTAAGATATACGAGTATTTAGTAAAATTTCATAGAGAAGAGTCTTTGTCTTTCGATAATGTGCACTCCTTCAACCTTGATGAGTACTACCCCATGCAACCAGATGCTATGCAGAGCTACATTCGGTTTATGCGAGAGCACCTGTTTGATCATATTGATATGCCAAGGGAAAACATTCATATCCCTGATGGCACGCTTACCCCTGACGAAGCCAGGTCATATTGCGAAGACTACGAACGACAAATCAGTAACCTGGGAGGGATAGATATCCAGTTATTAGGGATTGGCCGCACAGGTCATATTGGCTTCAATGAACCAGGCTCCTCGGAAAAGAGCAGGACCCGACTTATTAGATTAGATAAGATCACTCGGCTAGATGCAGCGAGTGATTTTTATGGTGAAGAGCACGTGCCGCCATTAGCCATCACCATGGGTGTAGGTACCATCATGGAGGCCAAGAAAATCTATTTGGTAGCATGGGGTGAGAACAAAGCTAAGATTATCAAGAGAGCTGTCGAAGGAGTTGTGGACCAAACAGTCCCTGCCACATTCTTGCAAAATCATGACAATTGCGAATTCGTGCTGGATGCTGCTGCGGCTAGCGAATTGACGAAATGTAAATCCCCTTGGTTGGTTAGAGAGTGCGACTGGAGCGACCAAAAGCTGGTCAAGAAAGCCGTGATCTGGCTAGCACAGAAGCTAGGCAAAGTAGTCTTGAAACTTACCAATGAAGATTATAATGAAAATGGCATGAGCGGCCTGATGGCGACTTATGAAGCTGCCGAAGAGATCAACCTGAAGGTTTTTAATCAACTGCAGCATACCATCACCGGTTGGCCGGGAGGCAAGCCGGATGTAGATGATACGACCAGGCCTGAAAGAGCCGCACCATTCCCTAAGACCTCACTAATATTTAGCCCACATCCGGATGATGATGTGATATCAATGGGAGGTACCCTATTGCGACTGGTAGACCAGGGACATGACGTCCATGTAGCCTACCAAACTTCGGGTAACATTGCTGTCTTCGATGATGATGTGCTGAGGTTTCTGGAATTTTCTGCGGAAGTGTTCGATGATGATCAGGTGAAAAGCCATGTGGAGGGTATGGCCAAAGCCGTTAAATTCCAATTGCATGAGAAGAAGGAGGGGCACATCGACTCATTAGAGATTCAAAGACTCAAAGGCCTGGTCAGAAAAACAGAAGCTAATGCTGCCTGCAGATATAGTGGAGTAAAAGAGGAGAACGTTCACTTTTTGAATTTGCCATTTTACGAAACCGGAACGATTAAAAAAGATCCAATAGGACCCGCTGATGTGGAGCGCATATATCATTTGTTGGAAAAGGTCAAACCTCACCAAATATTCGCAGCAGGAGACCTTTCGGACCCGCATGGCACGCATAGAGTTTGTCTACAGGCCATTTATGAGGCAATAGCTCAGTTGAAGTCAGAAGGGAAAATATGGCTGGAGAATACCTATGTCTGGCTATACAGAGGAGCATGGCAAGAATGGGACATCAACGATATCGAAATGGCTGTTCCTCTCGGCCCTAAGGATATGCTGAGGAAAAAGAAAGCCATTTTTAAGCACCAATCGCAGAAAGATGTTGCGATGTTTCCAGGGAGTGACAAAAGAGAGTTTTGGCAACGTGCTGAAGATAGGAATAAAGAGACCGCATTGAAATACGATCAGCTAGGTTTTGCCGAATACGCAGCCATGGAAGCTTTTGTCCGAAAAATTATTTAATGCTCAACATCTAATTGAAACCGTGAAAATAAATATAGGAATATGAAGAAAAGTTACGTTTTGAAATGGATTCGGGGCACCGTGACAGCTATGGTTGTCATGATGCTTTCGATCAATACCAGTCCGCTGTGGGCCCAATCTGGTTATAAGATATCAGGGACAGCAACGGAGGCATCAGGCGGAGAGCCTGTGATAGGAGCTTCAGTACTCATAGATGGGACAACTTTTGGTACGATCACAGATATCGAGGGTAATTACTCATTTACTGCGTCAGTGGAAGCCGGTTCCTACAATCTGATTATCTCATCAGTAGGATACAAAACCATTACTCAGTCCGTAGACCTGGGTAGTTCGACCACTGTATCGGTGGATTTCCAGTTGGATGAAGATATCCTTGGATTAGATGAGGTAGTGGTGACTGGTTCGTCATTTACTGCGAGCAGAAGACAACTGGGCAATGCGATCTCGTCCATCAAGGCGGACGACATTGTACAGGCGACTCCAGCTAACGTATCTACTGCGCTGCAAGGGAAAATCCCAGGCGCTCGGATCGTGCAGAACTCAGGAGATCCAGCTGGCGGATTTTCGGTAAAGCTTAGAGGAGCCAGTACCATATTTGGTTCGTCAGAGCCACTTTACGTGATTGATGGGCTGATTATTAGCAATAGTACAAATAATGTTACTAATACCAACGTTTCGGCGGGAGCCTCAAGTCCTGGTCAGAACAGATTAGCTGATTTGAATCCAAATGACATTGAGTCGATGGAAATCATCAACGGTGCGGCAGCCGCAGTAATCTACGGATCAAGGGCAAGTAATGGAGTTGTGTTGATTACTACTAAGAAAGGGCTGAATCAAAAACCACAATTTACATTCTCCTCTAGCGTCAATATCAACGAACTGCGAGAGAAAGTCTACATCACCCGTAGGGGAGAGCAATTTGGTAGTGCAGATCAGCGGCTCTATACGATTGCAGGGTCAGATCCAGTAACTGGAGGCCTAACAGTAGGAAGAAACTTTTCCACGGATAAAGTCAGCGTAACCCGCTATGACTATCAGGATGAGATATTTCAAACTGGCGTGGGTACAGATAATCACCTTTCTGTCAGAGGAGGAGATGGGAAAACATCCTACTATGCTTCCGTAGGTTACCTAGACAATGAAGGAATTATTAAAAATACAGATTTTAAAAGACTGAATGCGAGACTGAATCTTGAGAATAGGGTATCGGATGAGTTCAAATTTGCAGTGAACCTCAACTATACTAATAGTAAGTCAAACGAAAAACCAGATGGTAACGTCTTTTGGAGCCCGATCAATTCGATCAACATCACCAACAACATTTGGGATATCACGCAAAGAGATGAAGCTGGAAATCTACAGTCGGTAGAGCCTACTCGTGTCAACCCTCTCAGTGTTATCGAGGACTTTGATATTACACAAGAGACGAATCGCGTACTTGGAAATGTTCAATTGACTTGGGCGCCTTTGGACGGATTATCAATTGATTACCTGGTTGGTGTTGATGCCTTTAGTCAAAGAGGTCGGATATTTATACCACCATATCCTTATTCGCCGGTTAACGCCACCTATTTTGACGATGGTTACGCATCATCCAGCTACGTCAACTCGTTCTTTACTAGCAACGATATCAACGTAGTCTATGCAAAAGATCTGACATCAAGTATCAGCTCCACTACTCAAGCGGGTTTCAACTACCAGTTTACGGAGTCTATTTCCAATGCTGCTCAAGGTCGTGGATTAGCACCATTTGTGGAAACAGCTAATGGAGCCAGTATCCAGCTTCCGACAATCAGTTCAGAGCTACGCAGCCGTATCTGGGGTTATTTTCTACAACAGACATTCAGTTATGAGGACAGATTGTTCTTGACCTTTGGTGGACGTGTTGACGCTTCGACTGTTTTTGGAAAGGATAACCGTAACCAGTTTTATCCAAAAGCCAGTTTGAGTTATTTGGTTTCGGATGAAGGATTCTGGAGCGGTTTGAGTGGTACGATCAATACTTTTAAGCTTAGAGCTTCATATGGACAAGCGGGTAACCTGACAGTGATTGGACCTTATTCTCGATTCACTCGATACACAGCTTCCAATCTACAAAGTTCTACCGCTTTCAATGCAGGATCTCAATTAGGAGATCTGGATATAGGACCTGAGCGACAAGAAGAGATCGAGTTTGGTGCTGATATGGCATTTTTAAATAGCCGAATAGGATTGACTTTCAACTATTACTCTCAGCAGATTACTGATCTTGTATTGAATGTTGAATTACCGGCCTCTCAAGGGGGCACCAGCATCGTAACCAATGTGGGTGAGATGGAAAACAAAGGGATTGAACTAGGCCTGAATGCATCCGTTGTGAAAACTTCAGATTTCGAATGGAATGTCTGGATGAACTATACTAGAAATAGAAACAAGGTCACTAAAGTGGATTTTGGAAGTGGGAATGCGTTGAATATCCCTAATTCTACCGGTGCACCCATTGCTATTAGAGAAGGTGAACCTATCTCAATTTTCTATGGCACTTATTACGCCCGAGATGATAATGGCAATCTCTTGCTGACTGATGATGGGCTGAGACAGCAAGAAAGAGGTAATGCCGATACCAATGAGCCAATGAGAGATACTAACGGACAACCTACCGGTGATCCGCTTAGGCGAGTGATTGGAGATCCAAACCCTGACTACATTGTAGGATTAGGCAGTGATTTCAAGTTTAAAAACTTGGGAGCTGGCTTTGTGATTGAATCTGTTCAAGGTGTAGATGTTTTTGATGCTGATAAGAGAACAAGGCAAGGCGTAGGTATTGGAGAATTTGCCGAAAGAGAATTAAGTGGGGATCTACCTCGTGGTTGGATTTGGGCTATCTATCCTATTCAAGAGTTTAGAATGGAAAATGGGTCTTTCACCAAGTTGAGAGAAGTGTACCTTTCCTATACGATCCCTAGTTTGCTGAACGGCGGCCTGAAAAATGTGACTTTTACAGCTAGTGGTCGAAATTTGTTCTCTATCGACAACTTCTTTAGTTATGATCCGGAGACCAATGCGGGAGGTCAAAGCAACACCATGTTGGGAGTCAACTTTGGTAATGTGCCGATTCCTCGCGTGTATACTTTTACGATTAAGGCCAATTTCTAATCTCTAAAAATCAAGAAAATGAAATACTTTAAGATATATAATCTATTTGCTTTCTTGTTGGCCGGAGTACTATTGTTTTCGTGCGACAAGGAATATGTTGATCCTACTTCAGCAACAGATGCCCAAATACTCGGCAGTGCCGATGGTCTTACTGCTCTGGCTGTAGGGATTCAACGAAGATGGAGCGTAGGGCGCCAAAGCCCTGTGTACACCACTATCACAGGTTCTGGCTTCACCACTTTTGGATTACGTTTGATCAACCCTGGTAACCAGGCTGAAAATGGAGTAGCCCTTGGTGGAGGTGATGTAGACGGTGACAATGGAATTGTCAGCAATCTGTGGGAACAGTCTCTTTTGACTAGAAACGAAGCTCAGCTGATTCTTGACAACATCGGTGTCGTTGGAGATGAAGGTACCCGGGCAGGACTGACAGCTTATGCATCTATATTCAAGGCTTTAGTTAACGGGACATTGGTGCAATTTTTTGACCAGGCACCGATTGCCACCGGAGAAAATGCGGAGTTTTCTAATAGAGCTGCATTGATGAGTGATGCGCTTAGCACTTTAGAAAGTGCCAGAACTACGCTTGCCTCAACCACAGTTCCTGCTTCTTTTTATGCCAAAGTGCCCAATACCATAGATTTAGAGAATACAGTGAATGCCTTGTTGGCGAGATTCTACCTCCAAAATGGAGACAATACTCAGGCCATCACAGCTGCTGATCGCGTCGATCTTTCGGTGATGTCTGTTTTTGGCTATGATGAGGTAAACACCAATCCAATCGCCTTTGTGTCGATTCTGACAAACAATGTTTATCAACCTGTTGATTTGACATTAGGCTTGCCAGTAAGTATTCAACCGGATCCTGCGGATGAGCGATTGGCTTTTTATTTCCAGGACCTGGCTCCCGCGGGGAATGATTTTCGGGCAGCGGGTTTCTTTGATGACAATACCGCATCCATACCAGTCTATTTACCTGGAGAGATGCTGCTGATCAAAGCTGAAGCTTATGCCAGAAACAATCAATTGACTGAAGCTGTAAATGAACTTGATGCCGTCCTGACTAAAACGGCGGGAACAGATGCCTTTGGAGTAGGTGCTAACCTGGCAGCATACGCAGGGCCAAATGATCAGTCCTCTATACTGACGGAAATCTATCGAAATAGGTGTATGGAGCTTTATATGTCTGGCTTGAGATTGGAGGATACAAAGAGGTTTGGAAGAGCCGGAGCGGGGGAAACCAATGAAGAACGAAATAGGAACCTTTATCCTTATCCTAACTCGGAGCGGGATAATAATACCAATACGCCTTCTAATCCTACGATCTAAAAACAAACGTTGGTTTACTGATATAAATTCTGATAGTTTATTTTTATTAGTTGGTATCTCTTTCCGGCACTGCCGGAAAGAGATTTTTTCTGCTTCTTTCACCAAAGCCTGTATGCCCAGAGCTCTTTTTTCTTTACTCTTTCTTCTACTAGTAAGTTCGGCTTATAGCCAGAGAGGTGACTTTGTAGAGTTTAGGGGCGTTTGGGTTGCTACCGTTAAGAATATTGATTGGCCAGCATCAGGCCAGCTTGAGGTCCAAGAGCAAAAGGATGCTTATATTAAAATTTTGGACTTCTACGAGGAGCTCAACTTCAATGCAGTAATAGTGCAAGTCAG
>JAHCMJ010000120.1 GCA_019192485.1 Cyclobacteriaceae bacterium HetDA_MAG_MS6
GCAAGCAAGGTTCCCAGTAACCCATGCGGTGGCTGTATCGAGACTTGCAGTTCCTCCAATGGCCAGAGAAGACGCGTCGTTGAGGCTAGTTCCTTCACCTTCGTCAAGATTAAAAAATGCAACAACACCTGGCAAAGTATCGGCAATATCACAACCATTACTTTGTATATTACTCACTTCATTGTCGGTGAGATATCTATTGAAAATAGCGATTTGATCAATCTCTCCATCAAAGTTTCTATTGACATCCCCTCCTACTTCCAGCATATTGCCACTAGCAAGTGAAGGTGTAAAAACGCCGGTATTTGTCAACCCTCCAGAACCTTCCGAAACTCCATCTACGCTGATTGACCATAAGTCGTTGCTACCCAAAGACCCCAATGTAACACGGCCTACTACCAAATGCCACTGACCATCATTAATGGCGGTGGTGGAGTAAGGCGAATTCTTAAGCGCGGCTGCACCATTTCTCCCATCAATTCTGACCCGTCCTTGTGTGTCCATGAAAATTCTGAATCCACTATTGCTACTAAGCTTCTGAACTAAAGTCTCTCCTGTAGTAGACGTGGTCTTGACCCATAAAGCTACCGTGACTTGATTTGAAATATTTCTAAAGTCATTTCCTAAAAACAACCTATCATCTACCCCATCGAATGCAATGGCACTCCCCTGAGTAGCCCCGGCTTTTCCTTCGACATAGGCGGTTCGAGAAACTGTCAAGCTTCCAGTTGTCAGTGAAATAGGCCCTCCAGTTCCTACCACAGGGCCAGCAAGAATGGTATTATCATCCGAATCAATCAATGAATAATCCACACCAACTTGAGAGCCGAAAAGGTCGACTGTGGCTACGGAATTACCATCAGGACAAAAGCTCCCTCCTCGTAGCGTGACTGTTTGATCTGCGATCGGTCCTACTATTTCTACTTGAGTGCTGACGGTGGCGGAGTTCCCATCCTCGTCTGTCACGGTAAACTGGACGTTCTGTATTCCAGCATCAACACATGTAAAGGTCGAAGGACTAACCGAAAACATAAGATCTGCCACAGCCGTACAGTCATCAGCCGAGCCATTATCCAGCTGAGAAGCATTAATATTAAGTGTGCCAGAGCTTGGTATAACAAAGGTGGTCAACGCATTGGCAATTGCATTAGGTGGTGTAAAATCGCCAAGTCTGACTTGGTCAGTTAGCAAATACTCACAAGATGGTGTGACGTAGCATTGAGAGAAGCTACAACCGGATAGTGTGCATACAATCTGCCCTTCACTTTGGGCATCAAATGTATCTCCATTAACAAAAGATGCATCGGCATCCACCTGAGAAAAATCCTTAAAGATTCCATCTTCTACCTCATCTAAAGTATAAAATGCAGCCAAATTAGGATTTCCTAAATCAACACAACCATCATTAAAGTTAGCTATGGTGGTGGCGGAAAGGACTGTATTCCACATCGCTATCTGGTCAATTTCCCCTACAAAACTGTCGCTATCGTCACCGCCCGCTATCAGTGGAATAGCTGTACCTAGATTTGCTAGTAGAGAACCAGTGGTAAGCGAGTTTTCCTCTACTCCGTCAACATAGATCTTCCATGTTTCACCACCTGCGGACGAATTGTCAATCTGTACAGTCCCGGTGATATAGTGCCAGCTTCCATCATTGATCGAAGTAGTAGATTCACCAGAAGATCGAGAAGGTTGTCCTAGGGCTCGGCCTTGAAAAAACACCTTCCCATTGGTATCCATCGCAAGTCGGAAACCAGCAGCATTCCCACCGGCAGAAGGATATTTAGTGAGAAGAGAAGTAGCTCCACTTTGAGTTGTTTTTACCCATATTGATGCTGTAAGTGACCTGAAAAGTCCTCTACTGCCAGTCCCTAAATCCAGGCGGTCATCTACACCATCAAACGATAATGCACCTGGATCAGAACCTCCAATACCAACCACACGATAATCAACTCTTTCTTCAGACGTGGAAATATTGAATTGCAATGGCCCGCCAGTACCGGCCTCCATGGATGAAACATTGGCCTGAGTCTCAGGATTTCTCACCACATAGCTCACACCAGTCTGCGAACCGTCCAGCGACACTGTAAATCCTTGGCTTAAGTCAGGGCAATTACTTTGGTCAGTAGTTGTGGTGGTTATCGTTTGATCCTGAATGATAAATCCATTGCAATCTAGCTGTGCATTTAGATCTAGAGACAAAACCAAGATCAGAGTGAGTAAAAGTTTAAGTTTCTTCATTTCTCCTATCAATATTTGCTTTTAAGGGAGAGCAAAGAAACCGATACGGCCACATGACTAGTTAGAAAGTCGACTATCTGTCAACCTTTTTCGAGTAGCTGTTATCACTTTTTTAAAATCCGTATTTAGGTCTTTTACCTTTAAAGGACCTAGGGGTAAAAATGAGGTTCGGGGAAAGTAGTAGGTTATTTCCTATCAAGTATTTTAAAAAGATTCTCTTTCTTCCTAACGGATACCGGAACCTGACTGCCGTTTTTCATAAAAATGATTCCTCCATCCTTTTTTTCGAAATGATCGAAATGGAGGAGATTGATCAGATGTGACTGATGCGGTCGAAAAAATGTTCGCTCAGGTAGCAAGTCTTCGTACTCCTTCAACGACTTAGTTATCGTTAGTTTTCTACCATCATCAAGATAAAAAACGGTATAATTTCCCTGCGCTTGACACCGTACGATGGACTTCAGTGCTACCAGGTAAATGGACTCTGCATCGCGTAAAACAATGTTATCAAGGGGTTTTTTCGCTTTGATCTTATCAAGCTGAGTCAATCCAACTTGTTGTGCTTCCAGGTCCATCAAACTTTTTGCCTTATCGTAGGCTTGGGTTAGTTCTTCAGGATCTATGGGTTTTAGCAGATAGTCAATCGCGTTAAACTTAAATGCCTTTATGGCATAACCATCATGACCGGTTACAAAAACTATTTTGAAATCAATCTCGCCACAGAGATCAAGCAGATCAAACCCAGTTCCATCTTTCATCTCTATGTCTAAAAACAAAAGGTCCGGTTTATTCGATTTGATTCTTTTCAACCCTTCAATCACACCTTCTGCTTCGTCCACCTTTTCTACACCCGGCAAGAACCCTTTGATAAGTGTCTTGAGGTTTTCCCTTACAGTCTCCTCATCATCTATCAGCAACACGTTCATATATCGGATCAGGTCACGTTGTAAATGGTATCAAGAGTTTTACGCGAGTACCTGCAATGGTAACACTGCCCTTTATCTCTTCAATGGAGAACTGGATTTTATTTTTTAGGGTGCGATTAAATAACGCTATTCGCTCTTGAATGATAGAAGTCGACAGTGAGCCACTTTCCTTGTTGGGAATTTCTCGGCTAAGTCCCTTGCCGTTGTCCTCCACAGCTACAGAGATGAATTCTCCTTCTTTCTCCAGTTTGATGGCGATTTTGCCATTTCCAGGCAATAAACCAATTCCGTGCTCAACTGCATTTTCAACAAAAGGTTGAATAAACATAGGAGGGATTCGATCCATTTCCTCTTCGATGCTATCCGAAAGTTGAAGGGTATAGCTGAAGTTTTTCAACCTAATCTGATGTATATCCAGGTAGTTTTTTAGCATTTTCATTTCCCGTTCGACAGGAATAAACTCCTGTCTGGAGTTCTCCAGAATTTCACGCATTAGCCGGGAAAACTTGGCAAGGTAGATCGCTGCTTCGTTTGAATCATTCCTCAACATATATTGCTGTATGGCTAAAAGCGCATTGGAAATGAAGTGAGGATTTAGCTGAGAAAGTAGAAATCTTTGTTCAGACTGAAGTTTCGCTTTTTCTCGGTGAGCTAGTTTGTTTCTTACAATCAAATACGCGATCAATGATATCAAAATAACCAAAACAATTCCTAAGCTGATGGCCAAATCTCTTTGTTGTAGCTGGATAGCTTGTAGTTCAGCTTTCTGAGAAAGTTTGTCTACCTCTTGTTCTTTAAGATTTGCTTCGTATCGTGCCTGTAGATTAGAAATTCGACTATTATTTCTACGTTGATTAATGGCGTATCTTCTTTCAGCATATATTTCGAGCGAAGAAAGTGCTTTTTCCAGGTTTCCTGTTTCTTTGAAAATGAGATACCGAAGACGATGATGATCAATTCGATCAGAATCAAACGCTTCTGCTCTTTCCAACCATACTAAGGCACTATCATACTCTTTCAGATTATTGTAAGCATATCCGTGGTTTAGAATTAAGAAGTATTTCATGAGGTTACTTAACGGAAATCTCTCACTCATCTCCAAGGCTTTACCGGACATTTTCATCCCTCGTTTGTTTTCACCTATTCTAATCAAAGGCGCCGCTAGCAAGGAAGCAATCCGAAAGTAATTTTCAGGGTTCCCCGAAATATTAGCAAGTGCTAGCCCTTTTTCACCATAATAAACAGATGAGTCAAGGTTAAGTGTGACCCAGCCGTTAAAAACTTTGCATAGTTGCCCGTAAATCTTGACCTGTTGAACTGTATCGGGTTTCTGTCGAGCCAGTTCCAACGCCAGTCGATAATATTTTGTTACATTTTCCAGATCATTGCTTTCACTTAATGTCTCTGCTATCTCCATATATATTTTGGACTTTGACACGAGATCTCCACCTTTCTGTGCATGATCCAAAGCCTGGTAGTAAAAAATAAGCGCTTCATCAAACTTGCGTTCGAGATAGAGAAGCCTGCCCTTGTTATTTAGATAACTTATTTTATCCTGCTTTGAGATATTTACCGTGTCCATTTCAAACACCGATAAAAGACTGTCTGCTTTTCGCACGTCTCTTGCAATCAGCAATTTGTCAAGTTGCTCTAAAACCGGATGTTGAGCTTCTAATTCCCTACATAGTAGCGCAAGAATACCAAAAATGATGACTTTAAGTTTTTGCATCGACTAGTTGATTAAAGCGCAAAAAAACTAAATCCCGATAGAAGAACCTACCGGTGCAAAGAGCATCTGTGAACTACGAAAAATAAAGTCTATGCGATCTGCGACAGATTGGTCTATTTTATTGCCCGGAGCAAACTCATCAAGCGAGCGTACTTTGCTGGCTCCTACTCACCATTTTGGAAGTTTCCATCTCATCGAGAAAGTAAAGCCGATCGGATAACAAATGAAGCCGACTCAAACCTGATTGTTTTGGCTTGAGACGACCTCATTATTTAACAATTCGCTACACCTGGACGGTCTTCCAGGTTCCCCTCCTAAACAGTACAATACAGACTATGGCATGGAGTGAGTGTGCAAAAGCTATTGAAAAGAAAACACCCTCTTGATTCCATCCCTGACTAACTGACAACCAATACGCAAGGGGAATCTGTATTAACCAGAAGACGAAAACGTTTATAACCATTGGTGTACGAGTATCTCCGGCTCCGTTGAATGCTTGGCTGATCACCATACCAAAAGCAAAGAAAATATACCCAAAGCAAATAATACGAAGAGCAGAGATACCGATATCTATCACTACCTGTTCATCGGTAAAGAGCCCCAGAATAGGCTGAGCCAAAGTGTAAAACAGGATGCTGATCAATCCCAAGAAAACCATATTTAATAAAGAAGTTCTCCAAACCGATCTTTCAGCACGTTCTGGCTTCGCAGCTCCTAGGTTTTGCCCCACAAGTGTAGCGGCAGCATTGGCCATACCCCATGAAGGGAGAATAGTGAACACAATGACCCTGAAGGCTATGGTATATCCTGCCAGTGCTTCTGCCCCAAATAGAGACATTACCCGCACCAAAAATATCCAGCTGGCTGACTCAATCAAAAATTGCCCCATCCCACCAATAGATAACTTGAGTATTTCGGCAATTGTCTTCAATTTGATCACCACATTCTGCCATCCAAGTTTTAGGACCGACGATCCTCCAAAAAGATGAAAGAGCTGATAGATCACACCGATAGATCGCCCTGTTGTCGTGGCAATAGCTGCTCCCATGACACCGAACGCAGGGATAGGCCCCCAACCGAAGATCAAGATCGGATCTAATATCATATTCAGAATATTGGCTAACCATAGAGACCTCATGGCAATGGAAGCGTCTCCTGCCCCCCTGAATGCTCCATTGATTAAGAAAATCAAAATGATGCTGATATTCCCAGCAAACATTACCTGGGTATAACCTGACCCTTGGGCGATCAAGTCTTCTTCGCCGCCCATTAGCCGTAAAATGTCATCGGCAGCGAAGAATCCGACGATACCAAGTAATACTGCTATGGACGTAGCTACTAAAACTCCCTGGAAAGCTGCATTGGCAGCTTTCTCTGGTTTCTTTTCACCAATTCGACGAGCAACTATAGCTGTCACCGCCATACTCATTCCCACCGCCATGGAATAGATAATCATAAGTACTGACTCTGTCAGACCTACTGTAGCTACAGCATTGACACCAACTTGAGAAACGAAGAAAATATCAACTACCGCAAACAATGATTCCATGACCATCTCCGCAATCATGGGGATTGATAAAAGAAAAATAGCTTTATTGATGCTGCCGGTTGTAAATTCTTTTTCGGAACCTTTTAGGGCGGTACCAAGAAGGGAAAATATATATTTTAAACTACTGACGAGTTTTGTCATTACTGAAAAAAATTAAGAAGTAAAAAGATTGTTGAATTGCTAGAGAAATAGATTCGAAAAGCCGAGGGTCAGCTTTTTAAACGGGAGAAATCTATTTCTGTGATCAGTAGCATGAGGCAAAGAAATATATTTTTTCCTGCTCTCTCCAAATCATTTTGATAAAAAGTTATTTTTTTCTTTATTCGACCTACAACTCCCAGCCTTAGACCTCAAACGTTAAAATCCATTTTGTTCTAAACTATGAAAAAGAACTGCTATCTTGTTCTGATCACCTTTTTGTGCCTTTTCTTTACTGGATGCAATCTTGGCAATCCTAATCAAAAGGATACTAACAAGGATCCTTCGGTAAAAACCATTGCGTTTGGTTCCTGTAGTAAACCACAGCTGGATCAACCTTTATGGTCTGAAATCTTGAAAAACAATCCGGACATCTGGACATGGCTAGGTGACATCGTCTACGCCGATCAGGAAAATGCGCCAAGCTTGAGGGCGCTTTATAATGCGCAGCTTGACCATCCTGACTATACCCAACTAAGGAACGAAAGTAAGGTTATTGGTATTTGGGATGACCACGACTATGGCATCAATGATGGTGGCAAGTATTATAAAGAAAAGTTGGAAAGTAAAATGGAACTCCTGCGGTTTCTTCAAGTCCCTGACAGTGCGGCGGTATACCATCGCGAAGGAGCCTACCAGGCTTTTAATTTTGGCCCCGCCGGACAACGAGTCAAGATCATCCTCTTGGACAGCCGATACTTCAGAGATGATCCAGTTAAGGACGAGAACGGCTATGCTCCCCAGTTGAATGGAAGTATTCTGGGAGAGAAGCAGTGGCAGTGGTTAGAGGAACAGATCGAAGATAAAAGTATAGATCTTTTCGTCATAGGTAATGGCATTCAGGTCATTCCCAAGGAACATAGATTTGAGAAATGGAACAATTTCCCAAAAGAACGACAGCGATTGTTTGATTTAATTAATAGGAGCCCATCCAAGAACTTCATTTTGATCAGTGGTGATCGGCACATAGGAGAAATCTCAAAGATATCCATCCCTACAAAAACTATTTTTGAGGTTACCAGTAGTGGTCTCACACATTCCTACAGCTCCTTTACCAATGAGCCAAATCAATATCGGGTTTCCGATGTGGTTAGCAGTCTGAACTTTGGTCTCATCCAAATTGACTGGACCAATCGAGTCATTCTTGCTCAGCTCCGAGGTGTGAATAACACTTTGTTTGAATCAGTAGAAATAGCTCTCAAATAAAAATACTATATTCAAAATTGATATGATTATTGTAGTCATGGGCGTATCTGGCTGTGGGAAAACCACAATAGGTAAAATGCTTGCTGATAAACTTGGAACTCCTTTTTATGATGCAGATGACTACCATCCTACTGCAAACATTGATAAGATGAAGCAAGGCATTGCTCTTACGGATGAGGATAGGATGCCATGGCTCAAACTGCTTTCCAAGTACATGCTGCAATGGAATGCCAATGGTGACGCCACTTTAGCCTGTTCTGCACTTAAGGAAACCTATCGGCAAACGATGAGCGAGAGCCGTGTCCCCATTAAGTGGATACACCTAACAGGATCGATAGAAGTAATAGAAAAGAGAATAGCTGCTCGTTCCGGGCATTTCATGCCGCTCAAACTTCTCAAGTCACAGTTTAAAGACCTGGAACCTCCAAGTAATGCCATTGAGGTCGATATAGAGCAGACAGCAGAGGAACAGGTAAAACAAATTCTAAAGAGCCTCAAGGCAACCTGATCATGGCCCTGGATATCTGGCTTTTGTTTTCCGTCATATTAGGTATCACAATCTTGATGGTATTGATCCTATTTTTTAAAATACAGGCATTTCTATCACTACTTATTGCCAGTATTACCGTAGGCTTAATGGCCGGTCTAGATCCTGACCAGATGATCCATTCTATTCAGAATGGCATGGGTAGCACTTTAGGATTCGTTGCCACCGTGGTAGGCCTGGGAGCCCTATTTGGTGCTGTATTAGAGCATTCTGGTGGCGCACAGGCACTAGCAAAATTTCTTCTTTCGAAGTTTGGAGAACAAAATGCTCACTGGGCTCTGGTACTTACTGGTTTCTTCGTAGCTATTCCAGTTTTTTTTGATGTCGCCTTTATCATCCTTGTACCTCTAGTTTATGCTTTGCAAAGGAAAACTGGCAAGTCGCTACTACTATTTGGACTGCCATTGCTTGCCGGACTTGCCATTACTCACAGTTTCATTCCACCTACTCCTGGGCCAGTAGCCGTAGCAGATATTATTAAGGCTGATCTGGGATGGGTGATTTTGGTTGGTCTAATTGCTGGTATACCAACTGCTTTTGTGGTTGCGCCAATTTTCTCGAAGTGGATAGCTGGGAAGATTCATATTCAGGTTCCGGCGTACGCGGAGAATGTAGAAGCTCCTGTTTCTGATCCACCCTCAGTCTTTTCAATAGCCTGCATCATATCAACACCGCTATTGCTCATTCTAACCAATACGGTATTTAATAGTCCTTTAGGTAATATCCTGGGTCTGGGGCATGAAGTCCATTCTTTATTCGCACTAGTTGGACACCCTTTTACTGCGCTCATTGTCGCCAACCTGATAGCATGGTATGTTCTGGGTATACGCAGAGGCCACAGCAGGCAAGAGTTAGGTAAGATTACGGGAAAGTCTCTGGCACCTGCTGGGGTTATTATCTTACTTACAGGAGCTGGTGGTGTTTTCAAACAAGTTTTGATTGACACAAAAGCAGGTACTATGCTTGCCGAGCAAATGAATGGACTTGGATTGTCTCCTTTGATATTTGCTTTTCTGGTAGCAGCAGTCGTCAGGATGCTGCAAGGATCAGCTACTGTGGCTATGATCACTGCAGCAGGTCTAACTGCTCCGATTCTGGGTCCCGAAACTAGCGATTGGACCAAAGCATTATTGGTCATTGCTATTGCCTCTGGTGCCACCATTTTGTCTCATGTGAATGACAGCGGCTTTTGGCTTGTCAATCGTTATTTTGGTTTGACCGAGTTACAAACTATTCGGTCCTGGTCCGCCATGACTACTATTGTTTCCATATCAGGTTTTTTGATAGTATTACTACTGAGCTGGTTCTAAAAGATGACCTTGAGACAAAACAAAGTCAGTCATCACCACTCCATTTCAGACCTGTACAGGTCCCTCAACATTCCTGTTGAACAGGAAGTCGATTTCACTATTCACTCACTTTTAGATTTACACCAGAAAATCCCGTTTCGCTCTCCCACTTTTAGGACAGATTACTATTCTTTCGTATTTATCAAAGATGGAAGCGGATCGTATACGACGGATAACAAAACTTTTCGCACCACTTCAGGAACCATCTACTTTACGAATCCTGGGCACCTAAAGTCCTTTGAGATTACTTCGTTGCGGGAAGCTTACATTATCACATTTACAGAGTCATTTCTCAAGGAGCAGATACACCCCAATGTATTCGAGGAGTTTCCCTTTCTACTCGCCGAAACTGTTGAGCCGGCAACACTACCTTTAGGTGAATTCAAGATCTACGAGCAACTCTATTTGCAAATCAAATCAGAGTTTGAAAATTCTTCTCCTTACAAATACAAAGTTATCGGTAATCTTTTTGTGGTGCTCTTGTTGAGGATCAAAGAGCGATTTTGGAGGGAGTATGACCCCTTGAAAGAAGGTGGGAGAAGCTCTGACATTGTCAGGCAATTCCTTAAATCCTTGGAAAAGCAATATCGAAATCTAACCATCGGTCAACGAAATACGCTTTGGCAGGTACAAGATTATGCATATGAACAGGAGCTGCACCCTAACTACTTCGGCACTGTAATCAAGAGTAAAACTGGAAAATCAGTGAATCAGTGGATCACTGAAAAAACGATCTTAGAGGCACAAGCTCTTCTCAAGAATTCAAGTATTACAGCAAAACAAATTGGTCAGCACCTTGGGTTTTCAGAACCCACACATTTTAGTAGCTATTTCAAGAAATACACGGGGCAGACCCCCAATAACTTCCGCAAAACCTAATCGAAAGAGATAGATCCTTAGAAATCTGTCATTTCTCCTTAGAAATACGTCATATCCAGAGGTTTCTTAAAGCGTTCTTTTACATAGAATCTAAAAAAAGACATTATGAAAACATCATTGATTGACAAAATAGCCTTGGTAACTGGAGGTAGCAGGAGTCTAGGCAAAGAGGTCGCCTTGCAGCTGGCAAAAGACGGAGCCGATGTCATTATTACTTACAAAAATCAAAAGACCGCCGCGGAATCCGTGGTTGAGGAGATCAAAGCCATGGGCAGAAAATCAGCCTCTGTGCAGGTAGACCTAAACGGTACCAGGGAATTACCGAAACTAGAAGAAGAAATCCAAAAAATCCTATCCAATTGGGGTCAAGAGAAATTTGATATATTAATCAATAACGCTGGTGTTATTTCTAATAAGCCACTACATATACTTTCAGAGGAAGACCTTGACAACCAATACAATACGAATTACAAGAGTGTTGTCTTTTTGACTCAACGACTTCTGAATCACTTAAGTGACGGAGGTAGAGTTATCAACATAGGATCTGGCACCACCAGATTCGCCTTCCAGCCGTTGGTAGGATACGGTCCTATTAAGGCTGCCGTTGAAGTTTTCACGATGTATTTGGCAAAAATCCTTGGAGAACGGAAGATCACAGCTAATGTAGTATCACCAGGTGCACTTGATACTGACTTCAATGCAGAAATATTCAGTAACCCTGATGTGACAGGCTATGTAGCTTCTCAGACAGCCCTTGGACGTGTAGGTCTGCCCACCGATGTTAGCGGTGTTATCAGTTTTCTAAGTTCGGAAGCTGGAGGATGGATCAATGGACAGCGGATCGAAGTGTCAGGTGGATATCATCTATAAACGATAGCTTTATCTAGAATCAAGGCTAAGGACTTGGGTACTTGGCCTTTTTCATGACATCTTTTGACATCCTACCGACACCTCTGGCATGGCTGTTGTTTATGACTAGATATGTTCCACCAAACAAATGATGTTATGAGAACTCTGATTTTACTTTTTGCACTTTCAATCTTTTCTACAATAGAAGCCCATGCTAGGCGCTCATCGATCGTATTTGATGCGGACATCTACATGAATATCAAAGTTTTCTTAAATGGGAAGCCAGTAAACCACCGTCCATCAAGTCGAGTATTCATCAATGATCTTCGCCCAGGAAAACACCTGATGACGATAGTGGCATTTAAAGGAAATCGTGTCCGAGAGATGACAGGAATATTTCACCTCGTTCCGCAGCATAAGACGCGATTCGTGGTCAGAGATCAAGGACCATATAGAGGACTGTTCATCGAAAAGGTATCCACAAGGCCTCTTTCCAGACCTGACCGGTATCACTACGACCATGATCCCATAATCATTTGCCAACCACCTACTTCCAGACATTATCCAAAAAGAAGGGAATCTATTAAACATTATTGAGTGAATTCTACTCTGGACCACCTCATAGTATGCAATTCTTAAAGAGAAATGAGGTGGTCTCTCTTACCTACTTTTTGATAAATTGCCGGTTGAAACACAATCATCAGCTCGTTTTGAAAAAGATCGCCTCATCTCTCGCATTATTGCTATTACTGGCCAGCCAGGTATTTTCTCAGATCAACGTTAAAAAGCTGGATGCCTATATTGAGAAGGCACGAAGGGATTGGGGTGTTCCTGGCATGGCTGTAGCAATCATTCAAGGAGAGGAGATCACGCTCAGCAAAGGTTATGGTGTCCTGCAAGAGGGAAAGAGCACTCCGGTGGATGAAAATACTTTATTTGCCATTGCCTCAAACACCAAGGCCTTTGTCTCTTCATCACTTGCCGACCTTGTAGCAGATGGTGTAGTTAAGTGGGATGACAAGGTACAAAAGTATTTACCCTATTTTCAGCTTTATGATCCCTATACCAGCACAGAAACCACGATTAGAGACTTACTATGCCACCGGGCAGGGTTAGGCACTTTCAGTGGTGATGTCATTTGGTATAAATCCAATTTTACGGCGGAAGATGTGGTCCGAAAGGCCCGTTTCGTACCGCAAGCCTATCCGTACAGAGCAGGATATGGTTATTCAAATCTTATGTTTATCACCGCAGGTGAGG
>JAHCMJ010000013.1 GCA_019192485.1 Cyclobacteriaceae bacterium HetDA_MAG_MS6
TGACTAGATGTCGGCTTTGATGTTCAGGGCGAAATTCAGGTCTCTTTCAGCATTGTATGAATACTCGAACCTCAATACAAGATCATAAATCATTTGTACATCCAGTCCTACTCCAACGCTATAAAGTAAGCTGTTGCTAAGCCGACTGCTGATTTCAAATTCTGGATAGTTATTGACCCATCCAATATCTGAGAATATCTTGGCATACATTGATAATGGGAAGGTCTGAAATTGCCTGATTGGCATGATCTTGCTGATGTTCTTTTTCGTACTGAATAGTTTTTTACGAAAAGAGTTTTGGCTAAGTAAAAATTGGTAACCTTCCACCACTTCAAGCTCATATCCCCTAGCGAAGATGTCATCATATCCCAGACCGATATAATTGCTATATGGCTGTTCCTTGGGGCCTGACATCACAGCCCATATACCATTTGCAGCGTAGAATCCATTGCCAAGGTCACTATACTTAGCATACTTTGCCCATAGACGGGTAATATCCACATCCCCAAAAACACCTATACCAACCTTTTCGAGTCGTACATTCAGGTAGGAGCCCTCAGTGGGATAGGCTCGTATATTTCGTTGATCTTTAATAAACGAGTAGGAGAGGTTAATGGATTTTTGACGGGTCTTCCCATTGCCAAAATAGTTAGGGTTCAGGGTAGCAATGGAGTCTGAGATCGTACCACTTTTCAGGCCAATGCTGGTGTAGTGAAAGGTATAAAATGAAGGTCTAAACGAATGCGTTATTGATCCGAAAATCTCATCTCTATTGATCTTTTGCTGATCAAGGAAGGTTGGTAGATGGTCTTCTGTGATGTATGCTACATTTTCTTCCTCATTATAAATAAAGTCAAATATCAATCCGTGACGTTGAGAGGGTTCTATATAGGGCATGATATACTTCAGTAAAAACCTTCTCCTAAAGCCTAATTGACCCAAAAACCTTAATTGCTCGTTTCTACCCCTGAAGTTGAACTGATCGAGCCTCAGTCCATAAATAAACCTATTTAGTTCACCGTCCCTGTTAATGAGCCAATCCATGAAGTTACGGTCAGCTATTCGAACCATTGGTGATGGATAGAAGTACCAGCGCTCATCCACCGTAATGAGCAGATCTACTCGCCCGTCCTCCAGCTGTAATATCTGTATAGTGACATCATTGAAGAGATTGGTGTTGTAAATCTTATTCCGATCCTCTTCAATAATCTTTTCAAGCTCCAAAATGTCCAGTTGCCTCCCTGGTTTTACGCTGAGCTCTCTTAAAATGATGTTGGCTTTGGTCTTTTTATTACCGAGTACAAAAACCTTGTTGATGATCACTGATTTAGTGACCAAGGTATCACTTTGGGTGGTGTCTGAGGGTTCTATTGAAGCTGATTGGCTCTGTGATAATCCCGTCACCGCGGATATCAACATGCAAAAGCTGATAAAAACTCTTCTCATCCCACTTCCTTAAGGCCTTCCACTTCTAAAGTATTCCGTTGTCACTTTGTGTAAACGATCTGCAAACAGAACTATTTTTGTTGTCAGCACCAAATTTGGCAAGTAGTTTTGACTGAGACATGCAGAAATTCCTGAGAAAACTTTTTGTGCTTCCTGTTTTGTTTTACCAGTATAGTATTTCGCCGCTATTTCCGTCCTCCTGCAGGTATACTCCTACGTGTTCGGAATACACTAAAGAGGCCATCATGAAACATGGTGTGATTCGCGGGATGTGGTTGGCTGTCAAAAGAATAAGCAGTTGTCACCCACTAGGAGGTAGTGGATATGATCCGGTACCATAATTATTTGTTAGGATGAGTGAGTATATCGAAGGACAAGTTTACGACAATAAAAACCTCCCCTCGGGGGATTTTGTAAAAACTGAGTATGAAAACTGTTCATTCAGCAACCTAAAGTTGGATCAGGTGGACCTATCTTATTGCAAGTTCACGGATTGTGCTTTTGAGGAAACTGATCTGAGTCGTGCTAATTTGAACAATACGGCTTTTAAAGGAGTACATTTTACAAATTGTAAGCTGCTTGGTTTGTCCTTTGACGATTGTCATGATTTTCTGTTTGAGGTAGCATTTGAAAATTGTATGCTGGACCTGTCTTCTTTCTATCAGAAGAGCATGAAAAAAACCTCATTTGTATCCTGCAGTTTACGAGAAGTGGACTTTACAGAATCTGACCTGGAGCAGGCTGTTTTTGAGGGATCAAACCTTTCAGCTGCAGTTTTTGATCACACAAAGCTACTGGGAGCAGACTTTAGAACGGCCTCTGGCTTTATCCTGGACCCTGAAATCAATCAGGTGAAAGGAGCTAAGTTTTCATTGGAAGGGCTTGCTGGGCTTCTAGCTAAGTATGATATTAAAATAGGTTGATATGAATAAGGATATGGTCTCATACTACAGTGATAGGGCAGGTGAGTATGATAAGATTTATGAGATTGAAGAGCGGCAAGAGGACCTGTCACTTATCAAAGATTTGCTGCATGAGATGTTGAAGGGATGGCAGATTTTGGATGTCGCATGTGGCACTGGATACTGGACAGAACACCTGGCTCATAAGGCAGCTGCTATTCATGGATTCGATGTCAATGATTCCGTATTGGAAATAGCTAAGAAAAGGAACTACGGGGAGGCAGAAGTCACCTTCGAACAGGGGGATGTTTTTGATTATTCCTCAGATAAAAAATGGGAAAGCCTGTTTGGAGGCTTTATATGGAGTCATATACTGGTACAGGAATTGCCCAGGTTTTTGAATAACCTTCATAAGAACTTGAAGTCTGGAGCCTTGGTCATCTTTGTAGATAACACACCGATTGGAAACAGTAATTATAAGATTACATATGAAGATGGTCTAGGCAATACTTTTCAGACACGATATCTACAAGATGGTAGTAGTCATCAGGTGCTTAAAAATTTTCCGTCCGTAGGCTTTCTGATAGATATACTCAGACCTCTAGCCACCAATATTGAAATTCAGTTTTTTGAATACTATTGGATTTTGTCATATCGCATCAGATAGTGTGCGACCTTTAGTATCTTGTTTACCTACCTAAATAAGTGATATGAATCCAGAACAAAGACTAACCATAGTAGGTCTTGGCGTACAGGACCTCAAAGAATCTACCCGATTTTACGAGGAAGATTTTGGTTGGAGCAAGCTGGATTCCAGCAATGATACCATTACTTTTTTTCAGCTCAATGGCATACTACTTTCTTTGTATTCAAAAGAGAAGTTGGCTGAAGATGCAACTGTAAGCGCTGAGGGTTCTGGCTTCAATAGTTTTACTTTGGCCTACAATACCAGAAGCAAGGGGGAGGTTGATCACTTGATTCAAGAATTGGAATCAAGAGGAGTACGAATAGTGAAACGCCCTGAAGAAGTATTTTGGGGAGGTTACAGCGGCTATGTTGCAGACCCCGATGGTCATTTATGGGAGATTGCCTTTAATCCCTATCTACCACTAGATAGTGCCGGAAACGCACTTGGCACATGAAGTCAATTTAGTGATTCCAACTCTTCCTCGAAGCCACTGGACAAGATCGGAAAGCGACACCAGGTACGAGGGTCTACGTTGAAGTCATCAACATGAAAACTCGGGGCGATTCGCTCTCGTTTCCATTGATTTCTAGCCCAAAGTCTGTAAAACTTTTTGACCCATATCTTTAGCTGATCTGAATCATAGTCACCTTTTAGCTGCTGATATACGAGTAAAGGTGATCTTTTCTCTTTGATAGCCAATCGCTCAATTTTCACCATTACCTGGTAAGGCATCAGATCATCTTCGTCTGTTTGGTGCATATCTATTGGGCGCAGTTCTGCTGTAGGAGTCAATGAATTGACTGCACTCAATCCTTCGTACTTGAGCTCCTGCTCGGCATATTTTAGCCATTGCAAGATAAATGCTTTATCTACTGCGGCTATGGGTGATATACTGCCGCTGGTATCGCCATCCATGGTAGCGTACCCTACGTCTCCCTCGCTACGGTTAGAAGTAGACAGTAGAAGTGCGTTGTTAATATTGGCAAACATCCAAATGATTGGCGACCTGCTGCGCGCCTGTATATTTTGCAAAGTGATATCATCCGATGTCCATGATAACTTCCTGTCCAGTACTTTTTCTGCGGTACTGATGTAGCCTTCTACCTGCTCATCAATAAGCCACTCATAATGCGTCGAGTTGATGCTTTTCGCTAATTGATTTGCCGACTCCCTAGTGGCTTCAGATGAGTTTTTAGTGCCTTGATAGGCTGTAGTCAGTAAGGCAGCTGTGATGGCCTTCTCATCTTTCAAGGAATCAGGTAAACCTATTTTTTCCAAAAAAGGTCCTATACCTAACTCGGCGACACCCAGATGGATCATGTGCCGCACTAGCGTTGCAATGCTGGACGAATCAGCTCCACCGCTTAGAGAAAGCACAAAACCTTTACTGTGACTTTTCCTCAGATAATCGAACAGTGCCAGGGGTACTACCTTACTAAATTCAGCTAGCTTGTCTTTGCGATCTGGCAATAGTTTGGTTCTTTCCTCGGACTTGTCGAAGTTGACTTCTAGTCCCAGAATGTTCAAAGCCTGAAAGGACAACCGCGTATTTCTGGCAATAAGTTTTCCGGACTGGGCAATCAGGATATCACCATCGTAGATCATACGTCCTGATTCATTGCCTAGCAGATTGGTGTACAGATACACACAATTGAAATCTTTGGAACTGTCAGCCACTAGTTGCTCTCGGAAAGCAGCTTTCCCGAATGAGAAATGGCTGGCACTGGGATTTAGAATAAGATCAATTTCTTTTTCAGCCAAGTAGCATGCAGGTCGATCAGTTTGCCAGGCATCTTCGCATATCTCAAAACCAATTCTCACTGATTTCAAGTCAAACGTCATATCACCTATTGGGTAAGCCCTCTCACCGATGGTTATTGTTCCTACATGCCCCCGAGACCATGAGGTAAACCATCTGGGTTCATAATGTACCCCTTCATTTGCTAAGTTGTATTTAGCGTAAAAACCTTGGATTTCCTGGTTGTTGATAAAACAAGCTGTGTTGTACACGCTATTATTTATCGATATAGGAAGCCCTACGCAAATCGCAATATCTTTGGTCCATGGTAAGATCTCCAGCAGCTTATCAGTTGCAGTTGCGCTGACCCAATCGCTTAGAAACATATCCTCACAGCCGTACCCTGTAACACAGAGTTCTGGCAGGCATAGCAAGTCCAATTTTTCTTGCTTAGCTTTTGTAACAGCTTGTTTGATGTTGCTTAAGTTGTGTCTCCAGTCAAGAGGGATTTGATTGAGACACGCTCCACCGATTTTTAGCACTCTCATATTAGCTGATGCCTAGCTTTTCTAGTGTGGTTCGTGCAGCATCTTGTTCGGCTTTTTTCTTACTGAAGCCGTATCCTTTTTCTTGTCCTGCACCATCGATGAATATCTGGGCTACGAACTGCTTATTTTTATTTTCCTGGTTGATTTCCAGGATTTCAAAGGCCAACTCTCGGTTCTCCTTCTGTGCCCATTCGATGATCCTGCTTTTGTGATTGGTGATGGTATGGATCAGGTCTTCTACGTCAAAATGTGCATTGATGATTTTTTTGACAATGAATTGCCTACAGGGAGCAAACCCTTTGTCTAGGTATACTGCGCCTATCAATGCCTCCAGTGAGTCTCCGTAGATCGATTTAGGTGAGAGTGATTTGCTGGCCTGATGAAATTGGATCAGATCGTTAATTCCTATTTTCTTCGAGACCTCATTTAAAGACTCCCTGTTAACGATCTTGGAGCGGATTTCCGTCAGGAAACCTTCCTCTTTGAACGGAAATCTTGTAAAAAGAAATTCTGCCACTATCATACCTAAAATGGAGTCTCCCAGATACTCAAGTCTTTCATTAGATTCTTTAAGCCCTCTAGTGCTGGTGTATGCAGCACTGCTGTGCTTCATAGCCAGACGGTACAGTGACAAATTGAATGGCCTTCGGCCAGTAATTACTTTGATCGCTTTGTAAAAATCTCTATCCTCTTTTTTTGTGGGGACATTAAAAAGACTGATAAAGATTTTTAAGAAGTAGGGCACTAGCCTGTGTATTTTCCCAAAACGATTGACGTGTTGTGACCTCCAAAACCAAAGGTGTTACTCACCGCAATCTTAACCTCTCTTTTTTGAGCTTTTTCGAAAGTCAGATTAAGCTTCGGGTCAATATCGGGGTCATCAGTAAAGTGATTGATAGTCGGCGGTACAATTCCTTTTTCAATAGCGAGCAAGCACGCAATGCTCTCAATCGCTCCAGCTGCACCCAATAGATGTCCGGTCATGGACTTGGTAGAGCTGATATTGAGCTGGTATGCATGTTCGCCAAATACCTTTTGTATGGCTTTGAGCTCACCAGAATCTCCTAATGGAGTGGAGGTTCCGTGTGTATTGACGTAATCTACGTCCTCTGTTTGGATATGCGCATCTTCCAAGGCGCTTTTCATGACTTGTAGGATGCCAAGACCTTCTGGGTGAGGTGCTGTGATATGGTAGGCGTCTGCCGACATTCCACCACCAAGCACTTCAGCATATATTTTGGCGCCCCTGGCTTTTGCATGCTCCAACTCCTCCAATATCAATGCTCCTGACCCTTCTCCAAGCACGAATCCATCCCTATCTTTATCATAAGGTCTAGAAGCCGTCTCCGGAGAGTCATTTCGGACGGATAATGCTTTGAGGGCATTGAATCCTCCAACTCCAGAAGGTACCACAGCAGCTTCAGATCCTCCGGAAAGGATCACCTCCGATTTACCAAGACGGATGTAATTGAAGGCATCGTTGATGGCATGATTAGATGATGCACAGGCAGAGACCGTAGCGTAATTCGGGCCCCTGAACCCATATTTGATAGATAGCATACCTGGAGTGATATCCGCTATCATTTTAGGAATAAAGAAAGGATTGAACCGAGGAGTACCATCTCCCGAAGCAAAATAGGAAACTTCGTCATGGAAGGTTTGTAAGCCTCCAATACCTGATCCCCAAATCACACCTACTCTTTCCTTATTGATAGACTCAAGATCAAGTTTTGAGTCCTGAATTGCCTCTTCCCCAGCTATCATGGCATACTGGGTATTAGGGTCCATTTTTCTAGCTTCCTTGCGGTCGATGAAGTCTGCCATATTTAGGTCTTTGACTTCGCAAGCAAACTTGGTTTTGAATTTTTCAGGGTCAAAACGTGTGATTGGAGCAGCACCACTCACTCCATTGGATAGACCATTCCAATATGCATCTTTGGTATTGCCTATCGGGGTGAGGGCGCCGATACCCGTGATAACTACACGTTTCAATTCCATATATAAATAAACAGGGGGATCTTACTTTACGTTTTCTTCCAGGTAGGAGATCGCCTGTCCTACTGTCGCGATGTTTTCTGCTTGATCGTCAGGGATGGATATATTGAATTCTTTCTCGAACTCCATGATAAGCTCAACTGTATCTAAAGAGTCTGCACCTAAGTCATTAGTGAAACTGGCTTCTGGTGTCACTTCTGATTCCTCTACACCCAATTTGTCAATAATAATTGACGTTACCTTTTGTGCAATTTCTGACATTTTTTTAATGTTTGGTTTAAAAATCTGTGCAAAGAAATACATTAAACCTCTAAAATCAAACTTAATTTGGAGGGCCACGAATAGAGCCAATTTGGTAGTTTTGAGGCGGTTTTTGCGTTCAAATGAAGAAGAATAAACTTGTAACAGGATATGAATACAACTTCGATGTGTATGGTATCGTGTCGCAAACAAAAGGATATACGCTGGCATGGAATCTGAATCAAATTCATTTTTTTGACCTCAAAAAGGCTGAGGACATTAAAATTGCTCTTAATAATAATGCCTCCATGTTGATTTCAAATTTTAAGCAAGAAACCGATTTTGTTAAAGTACATTTGTTGCGTAATAAATTGGTTTCAAGCAATTCGAAGGTGAACCGGTACCTATTGCCCGAACTACAACAATTCGATTACTTTTTGAAGATAGAGAACTTATCCGATGATGTGATTGCGGAGGATTTCATTTCTTCAATCAAACAACTCCCAATAATTGATTACCTAGTAAATCTTGATCTAACAAAAATTAAGCTAAAAGAAAATCTACTGTATTAGCATGAAGGAAGCATTTCAAAAGAAGACTAAGATTGTAGCCACAGTCGGTCCGGCCAGTAATAATAAGGAAACCCTCGTGGAACTCATCAAAGCCGGGGCTAATGTATTCAGGTTAAACTTTTCTCATGGTACTCATGATGATCATAGAAAAGTGATCGATTTAGTACGTAGTATAAATGAGGAGTTGGGTACTAATGTGGCATTGCTTCAGGACTTGCAAGGACCCAAGATCAGGATATCAAAGGTAGAAAATGATGGAGTTGAGATCGTGTCGGGGCAGAAGCTCTGCATTACTACTGTGGATGTGCTAGGGAATAAAGATATTGTCAGTACGTCCTATGGTGCTATCACCAGGGATGTGAAGAAGGGTGATACCATTCTCATAGATGATGGGAATATAGAACTACTGACAGAGGAAGTTATTGACGACAGGGTATATACGAAAGTCGTTCATGGGGGAGTTTTGAAATCAAGGAAAGGAATCAACCTGCCTCACTCCAAAGTTTCCGCTCCTTCAATGACGGAAAAAGACGAAAAAGACCTTCAGTTTGGGATGACATTTGACTTGGAGTGGACGGCGTTATCTTTTGTCAGAACAGCTGACGATATTGTTCAGTTAAAAGATAAACTCGAAAAAGCAGGAAAGCATACCAAAGTCGTCGCTAAAATAGAGAAGCCCGAGGCCCTAGAGAACATGGATTCTATCATTGCTGCGACAGACGCCGTAATGGTGGCTAGAGGCGATCTAGGAGTTGAGATTGCTTCGGAGGAGGTACCTCTTGCACAGAAACAGCTGGTAGAAAAGTGCAATAAAGCCGGTAAGCCCGTTATCATCGCTACACAGATGATGGAGAGTATGATTGAAAACCCTCGGCCTACGAGAGCGGAGACTAATGATGTGGCAAATGCTGTACTGGATGGAGCCGATGCACTGATGCTGTCAGCAGAATCCGCCTCTGGTAGGTTTCCTGTGCAAGCCGTTTTGCGAATGAGTCAGACGATCAAGGCCGTAGAAACGGCAAGTCAGTCTGTATATTTTAAATACAATGAACATCCGGAGTCAAGTACAAGGCTCAATGACCTCTTGGTCAGAGCTGCTTGTCGACTCGGTGAATCAGTTCAGGCAAAGGCAATTGTTGGAATGACCAAGAGTGGCTATACAGGTAATAGGTTAGCTATGCATAGACCTAAATCAGACATATTTTTGTTTACAAATCAGAAATTCCTCCTCCGTCAAATGAATCTGGTATGGGGAGTTACTGGCTTTTACTACGACCAGACTGAAGGAATTGATGAGACCCTGACCCAGATCGAGAAGAGACTAGTGAAAGAAGGTTACCTGGAAAAAGGAGATGTGTTCATCAATACGGCTTCTATGCCCTCACATTGGAAGGGCCATACTAATATGATGAAAGTCAGTACAGTGGAGTAAAACCCTCGTCTTCACAGTTAACGCCACTGATTTCAGGTTTGCATTTCTCAATTTGGGAGGGAAAGGGAAAAATACATTCGTTTTCTGATCGTATGTCAGAGGAAGACATCAAGTTGGTTGACGAATCACGATGCACACTTTTGGGCCTGAGGTTGCACTGCAGAACGCAGATATGAGTCATCTAAATAAGGCTATACCTTAGTCGGCTCCACCATAACGACTTCCTCACGATCGACGATCATTTGTCCGGGTAGGAGGCCTTTGGCTTTTCTAACATATTTCCGGGGAGTGACAATCACAGGACATAGACTATCATGTTTTCGTTTGGAATTGGCTGCTGCCAGACCTGCTGCGAACTCAATGACGGAATTAGGTACTTTTTCAGAACTGGAGGTTCTGATAATCACGTGAGAGCCAGCAACATCACGTGCATGTAACCATAGATCGTTTTTGCTTGCCACTTTCAGGGTTAGTTGGTCATTTGCTTTTGCATTCCTGCCTACAAGAATTTGATAGCCATCTTTCTCAAAGGAGTGATAGGGGAGTGGTGTTTTTGATGCTGAAGTTTGCTTAGGAGCACTTTTTATGAAGCCCTTCAATACCTTTAGGTTGTCGATGGCTGCAATTTCTTCTTTTTGCTTGTCCAGACTTTCTATTAATTGGCTGCGGGCTTTTATATTTTCTTGGAGCTTATCCAGTTCAATTTTTTGATTCTTTGATTTTCTATATAGTAACTCAGCATTTTTTTGAGGGGAAAGTTTTGGCTTCAACTTAATGACGATGGGACTATCGGTATAAAAGTCTACGAGATGCGCTTCAGCCTGGCCGATAGAGATGCTATGAAGGTTGGCCATGATGAGGTTGGCAATTTCCTCGTAACCCCTTGAGCTTTCCAATTCCCTTAGCTTCAGTTGAGCTTTTTTGAGATAATTTTTGGATTGCTTGATTTGTTGGTCTATACGGGCAAGCGCATTCTTTTTCTCCTTTTCCAGATAGTATTTTGTATAAAAAAGCTGCTGTATGCGGTTGCAAGCTTTGCTTGGTTGGTCGAAACATTCTCCATGACCGCCATCAACCAACATAGTAATGTCAGGTTTCATGCCCTGCTCAATACAGATTGGACTATGCTCTAGCTTGTTTATCAGTTGTGTTAGTTTACCTTTTCTTGCTGAAAGGTCAAGGTTATCATATTTTTCTTGGGTTCGGAGAAACTGCATTGCTTTTTTCCCTACTACCATTTCCAGAATAGGTACCTGATCATCTGATAGTGCGGAAATGTCCAATGCTTTCTCAAGCTGATTGATCTGTATAGATCGATCCTGTGATAGGTTATTTTTAAATAGTTCTACTGACTTGCCAGATTCACATAAGACTACATTGGAGCGATTGCCATGCATTTTGAAGAGCAGCTGATAGTCTTTCTCCAAAGTCAGATAGAAACTTCTGTCATAGGGAACCTGGTCAACACTGCGTATCTGTTTATCTATTAGTGTGGGAAAGAGATCTACACTATTTTTTCTTGCTCTTTTAAAATCTGACGGAAAAGAAAGTAAGCAACTCTCCGGGTCCAGGGAAGCTTTAATCAAGAAATCTAAGTGTTGTGTACCAATTGCTAAGATGAGCTCATCCTTATTTTGACTAAAGCATTCTAGGATTCGGAATCCTGAAATGGTCTTATTTAACTCAGCAGAAAGACGGCGTAGGAAAAGATAAGAATGAAACATGCTTATAGCGACAGCTTGAGCCCATCAAAAGCTAGCTCGACTCCTTCAGGCAGTTCCTGACGAACGTCACGATGCCTGCCTAGCTTGTGGCTGATATGTGTCAAATACGTTTTTTCGGCACCAATCTTTTCTGCCATGGCTATAGCTTGATCTAATGTGAAGTGACTAATATGATCTGTTTTTTGCAAGGCATTCAGCACCAGCACTTTTGATCCTTTGATTTTTTCGATCTCTTCTTCTGCTATGTGATTTGCGTCGGTGATATAGGTGAAGTCATGAATTCTAAAGCCAAAAACGGGCAATTTGTAGTGCATGACCTCAATAGGTGTTACAGAGAGGTTATTGATTTTAAAGGTTTTATTCTCAATGAGATGGGTTTGTACTCTTGGCACACCAGGATACTTTTCTTTGGCAAAGATGTAGCTATACTCCCGATGCAACTGGGTGATCACTCTCTCGTGCGCAAATAATGGCATATCCATTTGTTGCAGAAAATTAAAACTGCGAACATCATCTAGTCCTGCTGTGTGGTCTTTGTGCTCATGCGTATAGAGGACAGCATCAAGCCTCCTGACCCGTTCTCGTAGCATTTGCTGCCTGAAGTCCGGTCCTGTGTCAATAACGAATTGGAGGTCTTCAATTTGGACCAGTACAGAACTCCTTAACCTCTTGTCCTGATGGTCAAGCGATCGACAGGTTTCGCATTCGCAACCAATCACAGGTACTCCCTGCGATGTGCCAGTTCCCAGGAAGGTGATTTTCAAAACTGCAATTGAGTTTGAGTGATTTCATGATAGAGCTTTCTATTCTTATCACTTAGCTTGTCTTGGTCTACTTGTATGGTCTTCAGGATTTCCAGGAGGCTGTTGATCTTGCCGTCTAGCGAGAAGTATTTATTGACAATAGCAATATGCGTTTCATGAAGTAAGCAATACCCTGACTGGAAATTGCCTTTTTCGTACCTCAAAACATAGTCAGTTTCAGAGAAGAGGTCTTCCAGCTTGTTGAGAAACTGCTTGGTGTACTTAATTTGCATGGTTTAGCCTTCTGTATACTTTTTTACCATCCTGATCATATCATCATAGTTAAGTGGCTTAGGCAGATAGTCATCAATTCCTGCTTCATTAAAATCTTCAATTGAATAATTTTTAGCGTTACCTGTTATGGCAATGATGGGCATTTTGTTTCCGCTAGTTTCGAGTTCCCTAATTTTCCGGGCGCATTCCATTCCATCCATTTTTGGCATATGAATATCCAATAGGGCAAGATCAAACTTTTCCTTCTCAATGTGTTGCAAAACTTCAACGCCATTTTTCACAGCAGTGATCTCGTAGCTTTGCATCGAAAGTATCCGTTTCGTTAGGTTTTGGATGACCGAGCTGTCCTCAGCAATAATTATTTTGGTGTTCATAGTCGGGTTGGTTTTTAGTCTTTCAGTAGGTTATGGTAAATTTCTTTGAACTCTTCCAGCGATGATTTTAGCTTGTTAAGTTGCTTGTTTAGATGGTCAAAGTTATTTTCTTTTAGCATTTTTTCAATACATGCAGCTTGCTTCGAAAGCCGCTCTACACCGAGTGTTCCGGCATTACCTTTCAGCGTATGCATTTCCTTCAAGATCTCTTTTGGCTTGTTAGCTTTAAAGAAATCAAATGCATTTTCTACCTGCTCGGTGGCTTCCTCATTGAATTCCTTGAGTACGCCTTCAATTAATTCCTGACCTCCGTACTTGTGCAGTTGGTTGAGTGTATTTTGATTGATGACAAGGTCCTCAGATTGTTCTACAAAAACTTCGGTGCTGACCTTCTTCGGCTCGAAGTCAAGCCATGATTTGACTTTGTCAATAAGGGCATTGGCTTTGATTGGTTTTGAAAGATAGTCATCGAGTCCCTGGCTGATAAACTTGTTGCGATCCTCTTCCATTGAGTACGCTGTCATCGCTACGATAGGAGGAACGTGACTTAGTTTCAGTTTCCGAATTTTTTCCGTTGCTTTCACCCCATCCATTTTAGGCATTTGAATGTCCATGAAAATGAGGTCGTACTTTCCGTCTTTGACTTTATCCAATGCATGAAAACCATCTTGTGCTTCGATAACTTCGCAGCCAGATTTTCTCAGAATTTCACTTGCTACTTTTCGGTTAACATCATTATCATCCACCAGCAGAATTCTAGGTTGAGTGCCAGTGAATTGCTTGGTTAGAGAAGGCTCATCTCCAGCAAAATCTTGCACTGCTTTCGTAGCCTTTGTGGCTTGAAAAGTAAACCAAAAGGTACTGCCTAGTCCGGGTGTAGAAGCTACGCCAATTTCGCCCTTCATTGATTTGACAAGTTCCTTGGATATGACAAGGCCTAGACCTGTGCCGCTGAAGTTTTTGGTACTGGAGTTGTCAAGTTGACTAAAACTTTGGAAGAGTCTTTCCTGGTCTTCAGGAGCTATGCCGATACCTGAGTCCTTGACTGATACCCTAAAAGTGAATCCGGTATCAGTCTCTTTTAATATTCTGATACTCAGGTTAATGTTGCCTTTTTTGTCCGAGAACTTGATCGCATTGGACACTAGATTGGAAATGACCTGGATGAGTCTGGTCTCATCAGTGACCACGATTTCCGGTAGCTTCTTGTCTAGGTGATAGTACAAAAAAGATTTATTGATTTGTGCCTGTTGAGAGTATAGTTCGTACACCTTCTCAAAGGTTTCCACCAATTTGACCGGCTCTTTCCTTAATTCCATTTTGCCAGCCTCGATCTTCGATAGGTCAAGGATGTCATTTAGGATATTGAGCAGTGTATCTGATGACTTCCGAACAGTCCTTACATATTCTGATTGCTCATTGTCTAGGTGAGTTGAACCAAGAAGATCGATCATGCCAATAATACCATTCATCGGTGTTCGGATTTCATGGCTCATATTAGCTAGGAAACGCTCTTTGATCCTGAGTGACCTCTCAGCTAATTCTTTTGCTTTGCGCAGCTCCTGGTTTGTTTTTTTAAGCGTCGAAATATCTCTAGCAACACCTTCAATTTCGACCTTTTTGCCTTTGCGGTTGATTAGGCGGACATTGCATAGGAACTGAATGGTTTTACCTCTCTTTGTTTTTACCGTACCTTCAAAATTTGTCACACGCTTTTTATCATGCAGCTTTCTGATGAGCATGGAAATACTACCTTTTGATATAAAGTAGCCCGCGATATTTTGACCTATCAGACTTTTTGCTTCGTAACCCAGTACCTCTCTGACGGATGGGCTCACCATAGAAATAATTCCCGCTAGATTGCATCGAAAATAAACGTCCTGGAAAGACTCAAAAATGTTTCTGAACTTTTCCTCGCTTTCGATAAGTCCCTCTTCCGTATTTTTCTTCTCGGTGATGTCATTGGCAATGACTGATACTTCTTGGATGGTACCATCGGGCAGGGAGATGGGGTTGAGAAAAAAATCCCTCCAAATCTTGTTCCCTGCATTGTCAGTGATCCTATTTTGAAAGTTGAGGATTTCTCCATCGAAGGCTTTCTTGTATCTGCTGATCCAGAATTCTTGATCTTTCCTGTTGAAGAGCCTTTTGTAGGCTCCATAGAGACTCATGCCAATCTCGGGGTAGATGCCAAAATAAGCATAAAATGAATCGGCATAGTTTTGATTAAATGACGTGAAAGCGTACTTTTTATCTACCGACCATATTTGGTGAGTACTGCTTTCAAAGATGGCACTAAGCCTGGCGGCCTGATCTACTATTTTTTCTTCGTTCGATATTCGCTGTAGTGCCTGACTAACTTGACTAGCAATGAAGTCTAACAGCTCCAGGTCCTTATTATTGTATGCCACCTGATCTCGATAGGAGTAGGCCGAGATCACCCCACTAGGGACACCAGCGGTAAGAATAAGCACTCCAAGCCATATTTTGGGTATTGGGTCTTTTACTTTTACTTTTTGTTGCTGCGCGATCTTCTCGATGCCATCTGCATAGATGATTAGAGGTTTGCCTCGCTCAAAGGTGTAGTTGGCCAGAAGTTTGTCAACGTCTTTTTTCTGTTTTTTGCCCGTTTCCAGTTCGTTAATGCGGTAAGGGAATTGTAGCTTATCCTTAGCGTCATTGACGGCAATAGCAAAGTTTCTGACTTTCAAATGCTTGGAGAGCTCCTCGAAAATCTGATCATAGAGTTTATCAATACTCTTTTGTTGAATAGTCAGATTAGCTACTTTGTAATACAGGCTTTGTGCACTTTCGGCTCTTATACGGTCTGAAATGTCATAAAAAACACATCGATACTCTATGGGTTGATCATTTTCAAAGACGCAGGTCAGATTACCTTTGACATAGATATTCTTACCATATTTTGATATCAAAACTGTATCAAGTCTCTCGCTTTGAGATCCAGCAGTAATTTTTAGTAGTTTCTCGAGTGTTTCTTTCCGATGATCCGGGTGAATGGCATCAACGAACTTGAGTTCAGCGACCTCGTCGTTGGTATAACTCAGTTTATTTTTCCAGGTCTGATTAACGAACTTAAATTCACCGTTTGGATTAGAGATTTGGATCAGGTCATTTGAGCTATCAAATAACTCTCTCAGGTGAATGTTGGTCTTTTCTACTAAATCGAAATAGTCGTCTTCGGCTTTTTGAAGTTTCTCATTGAGAAGCTTCAGTTCACTTTCCTGGGACTCAGTATTTTGATTCACCACATCCATTAGTTAAAATTAGCCAATTATTGCTACTTAAGTCTCATAAATGGACATACGTCAGAAGCATCTTATTTGTATTGTAGGTCCTACTGCTGTGGGTAAAACGGCTATGTCTGTTGAATTGGCAGCGTATTTTGGCAGCGAGATTATTTCAGCTGATTCCAGACAGTTTTACCGGGAGATGGACATAGGAACTGCAAAACCATCAGCTGAAGAATTAGCAAGAGTATCCCATCATTTTATAAATAGTTTGTCGATACATGACGATTACAATGCCGGCCAATTTGAACAAGATGCTTTGACTTTGCTTGATTCCCTTTTTATCACGAATAATACATCAGTTGTGGTAGGGGGGTCGGGGTTATATGTCAAGGCTATTTGCGAGGGTTTGGATCAGACCCCCAAGAGTGAGCCGTCGGTGCGTCAAGACATTTTGCGAGATTTAGATACTTACGGACTAGAGCGTATTGCCGAAGACTTAAAAAAGATGGACCCTGAGTATGCCAAGACTGCTGATCTCCACAATCCTCAAAGGGTTGTTAGAGCAATGGAAGTCATCAAAGTTAGCGGTCGTCCTTATTCTTCTTTCAGAAAAGCAACACCTTCCCAAAAACGAAATTTCAAACCGATCAAAATTGGTGTGAATATGGAGAGGAGCATGCTTTACCGACGTATTGATCGGCGGATGGACCAGATGATCAAGTTAGGTTTATTTGAAGAAGCTCAAAAGCTATATCCTTTCAGGTCTTTAAATGCGTTGCAAACAGTGGGGTATTCAGAGATATTTGATCATTTATCTGGTAAATATGATAGGGAGGAATGCATTAGGCTGTTAAAGCGCAACTCCAAGAGATATGCCAAGCGACAAATGACCTGGTTTAGGAAGGATCCTGAAATCTCATGGATCACCTCTGGTCAACTTACTGAGGCTATCAAAATAGTTGAAAATTCCTTAAATACTTAAGACCTCGACCATCCTCATGAGGTCTTCACCGATTGGCTTTGACTTAGAGATAGCTAATTTGAAACTAGTGTATGTCACTTTTTTATCCACAACACCTGCCATAACATTGGATTTCCCATTGACCAATCCTTCTACGGCAGCCATACCTAATCTGGAGGCTAGTATCCGATCATAAGAAGTTGGTGAACCGCCTCTCTGCAAGTGTCCTAACGTAGAGACCCTTATATCAAGGTCAGGAAGTTCGTTTGCCACCTTAGCAGCGACTTCCATGGCCGATCCCTGTTCGCCACCTTCCGCCACAACTACAATGGAGGATGTTTTTTGATTATCTCGGCCCCCTTTTAGTGTGTCTATCACATCCTTAATGGTGGTGGATGTTTCTGGAACCATCACTAACTCAGCTCCTCCTCCAATACCACTGTGTATGGCAATGTAGCCGGAGTGTCTTCCCATCACTTCGATGAAAAAGACGCGATCATGAGAGTTGGCAGTGTCTCTGATTTTATCAATAGCATCGAGCGCAGTATTGACCGCAGTATCAAAACCTATGGTGTTATCGGATCCATACAGATCGTTATCTATTGTTCCAGGAGCTCCGACCACAGGAATGCCGTGTTCCTCAAAGAAGATATTAGCTCCGGTAAATGTACCGTCACCACCTACGGCCACCAATCCCTCTATTCCACGTTTGTTGAGTTGATCAAGTGCCTTTTGTCTACCCTCCTTCGTCATAAACTCCTTGCTTCTGGCGGATTTCAAGATAGTTCCTCCACGTTGCACGATATTGCTGACAGAGTAAGATTTCATCTTGTAGATGTCTCCGTTGATCATGCCATTGTAGCCATACTTTATGCCGTAGACATCTATTCCCAGATAGAGAGCGGTTCTTACTACTGACCTGATGCAGGCGTTCATTCCCGGCGCGTCGCCTCCTGAAGTAAAGACTCCTATACTTTTCATATACTTAATTAAAATCTATATCGGGGAATGTTGTTTATTTGCCTGGGCTGTTTTTTCAAGCCGGGGCAAATTAATGAAATTTTATTGCCACTTGAAAGTACTAAACTCCACTTCTAATCATTACCCAATTAAATAACATGCGGATACCTTTTTTAGATCTATCCATAATGCATGAATCTATCATAGATGAACTAGACAGGTCCATCAGCCAAGTCATTTCGAAAAGCGAGTACATATTGGGAGAGGAAGTAGATCGTTTTGAGTCAAGTTTCGCCAAATACTTAGATGTAAAGCATTGTATCACTTGTGGAAATGGTACAGATGCCTTAGAACTATCCTTACAAATATTGAAAGTGAGGTCTGGCGATGAGGTGATAGTACCTGCTCTTGGGTGGATATCATCGGCTTTGGCTATACAGAAGACGGGAGCAAAGCCCGTGTTTGTTGATGTTGAGAAGGATTCTGGGAATATTGACCCTGATGAGGTTGAGAAGAAACTGACGAAACGGACAAAAGGAATAGTTGGGATCCATCTGTTTGGAACTCCTTTTGATGTGAGATCCATTAGAAGAATTTGTGACGACAACGACCTTTTCTTGTTGGAAGATTGTGCTCAGGCTCATGGTGCGGAAGTAGATGGGACCAAAGTTGGTAGTTTTGGTGATGTGTCTGTATTCAGTTTTTATCCTACTAAAAATTTGGGCTGTCTCGGAGATGGGGGGGCTGTCGTAACTAACAATGATGAGTTGGCACAAAAGATCAAGTCTCTTCGAAACTATGGTAAATTGGAAGACGGATTTGTGTCATTTGGTAGAAATTCTCGTCTGGATGAGATCCAAGCAGCTATCTTGAATGTCAAACTTCAATACATAGATCAATGGAATGAGCAGCGGAAGAAGATAGCTGCTATCTATCGAACAGGATTGGAGAACAGGTTCTCTTTTTTAGCAGCAGAAAATGCTGTCTATTATCGTTTTCATATTTTAAGCAAAAGACGTCGTCAAATTGCTGATGGTTTGCGAAAAGCTGGCGTGGAAGTAAAGACATCCAATATCCTGGTCGCTGCCGAACCTGTTTTCAGCGTAAAAGAGAAATTCCCTCAAGCCTCTTTCCTGGATGAACATTTGATAGCTTTACCTCTCTTTATTGGAATTGATGACAAAGCATTAAATCTTTGTTTACAACATTTAAACAAGCACTAGCTCATACATCCATAATATGAATAATTATCTCAAACCTATCCTCCCTCACCTCTGGATCTGCTTGGTTTTTTTTGTAATTGCCAGTGCTTTCTTTTTTCCTCTGTATTCGGGCAAAATACTCGTACAGAGCGATAACGTGCAATTGACTGGTGTCAGCAAAGAGATATCAGACTACAGTAAAAAGGGAGAATACATTTTATGGAACAACCGAGAGTTTTCTGGTGTCCCTTTGCAAAGCCCTTCTAACCTCAATCCTTTCTATAATTTTTACTCCTTTATTTATTTAGGAGCCATTCCTAAGCCTATTTTAATGGTTTTTTCGTTATGCGTCGGGTTTTATGTACTGCTGACTGTTTTTAAGGTTTCAAGATGGCTAGCGGCCATTGGGTCCTTTGCTTTTGCGTTCTCGACATTTAATATAATAAGTATTGAGGTAGGTCATGATTACAAAGTACTGGCAATGGCCCTGATGGCACCTGTTCTTGCAGGTGTGGTAGCAGCTTATCGTGGGGAATACTTTAAAGGCGGAGTGTTGACCTTCTTATTTGCTGGTTTTCAGCTGTACTTCGGCCATATTCAGATCACCTATTACCTACTTCTAATGGTGTTGTCGTACGTTGTTACGGTAATCTACTCCACATCGAAAAGCAAGAACTGGAAACAATTTGTAACTGCTTCATCTGTATTGGCTATGGCGACATTGTTAGCTTTGGGATGTAATTTTCAAAAGCTTTACGCTTTAACGGAGTATGCTAGTTACTCTACCAGAGGTGGCTCAGAGTTACAACAAAAGCCTGGTGATGATACTAAAAAAGGAGGCCTAACCAAAGAGTATGCCTTAAGTTGGAGTAGTGGGAAGATGGAAGCCTTTACCATTTTGTTTCCTTATTTTCATGGCGGTGCTTCCGGAGAATCCTTGTCTGAGGGCTCTGAGACTTTCCAGACCCTCTCTCGTAGAGGTGTGGATAGAAATACCATCAATAATGTTGTCAAGAACGTGCCACTCTACTGGGGAGACCAGCCGTCTACCGGAGGACCAATCTATTTTGGAGCAGTGATCGGCTTCTTTTTCATTCTTGGGCTTTTTATACTACATGGGCCCATTCGGTGGTGGGCCGTTTTGATGACTTGTCTTTCGCTCATGCTGGCCATGGGGAAGAATTTGGAGTGGTTCACTGATATATTTTATTACCACGTGCCTTTGTATAACAAGTTCAGGACTGTCACTATGATCCTAGCCATAGCGCAGCTGGTGGTTCCATTGATAGCATTTATCACTATCGAAAAAATCTTATCTGATAAAAGAGCTTCACAGAATGTCCATAAGCGAGTGTTGCAAGTAGGAGCGGGAATAGTGGGTTTAGGTGTGTTCTTCTTGATATTTAAAGGATCTTTTTTCGATTTTGAGGGAGCCAGAGATGCGGCTTATGGCTTTCCCGAATGGTTAATCAATGCTATCATAGCCGATCGAAAGAGTCTTTTCAATTCTGATATATTAAGGAGTATCTTATTAGTAACTATTGCCGCAACGGGTATTTGGTTATATGTCAAAAATATCCTCAAGGCCAAGCACTTAGTTGTAGGTATTGCTGTAATAATACTTTTTGATCTCTGGGTAGTAGGGAAGCGCTATGTAGGATCTGAGGATTTCGAGACAAAACGCCGGATTACTGAGAAGATATTTGAACCATCTGCTGCTGATAGGCAGATTCTTGCAGATAAGGACTATTTCAGAGTATTTAATTTGTCTTCTCAAAACCCATTTAGTGATGGGTTGACGCCCTACCACCATTACTCGGCCTCAGGCTATAGTGCGATCAAGATGCAACGATATCAGGAGCTTATAGACGAATATCTTAGCAAAGTGAATCGTAATATTCTCAATATGCTTAACATCAGATATATTATAACCAAAGACCAATCTGGTCCATTGGTTCAAAGAAATACTACCGCATTGGGGAATGCTTGGTTAGCCCGCGATATCAATATCGTCACTACCGCAAATGACGAACTTACTGAGGTTGGAGAAATCGACCTGTCGGAAACTGTAGTTATCAACGGGGCAAAGTTCCCGGAAATTGATGCGGCTGATTACTCAGCGGAGGGGACTATATTGCTTGCTAATTATCATCCTGAGCGTATGGAGTATACATTTACCGGTGCTTCCAATCAATTTGCTGTTTTTTCAGAGGTTTATTATGCACCGGGGTGGAATGCCTATATCGATGGGGAATTGACACCACACTGTCAGGTCAATTATGTTCTTCGTGGGTTACCGGTGCCAAAAGGCGAGCACAAAATCGAATTCAAATACGAGCCGGTTTCTCGAGAAGTCGGGAAATACGCGATAGTAGGATCCCTTTTTATTTTTCTTGTATTGACTGTTTTTGGATATCTTAGATGGAATCAGTCTGCTGAATAAATAGTAGCGTAGGTCAGGTGGGTAGCTGCATCTTATAGCCAAATTTTTCAAACTGCGGAATCCAAAACTCTGGGTCGTGTTTCTCCCATGCATGACATCCAAAGGGGAGTTCATCGCCGAGTGCCTTAAAACATTCTCTGGGAGAATCTTCTATAGCGAAGATCATGGCCTTCTTTAGGTCAGCCACGCGATATCCTGGCACAAGTCGATAACAGATCGTCGACCAAAACAAATCTTCGTGCCACTTTTTCCTCCAGAGAATTTTAAGTGGGGCCAGAAAGATAGAGATACGATAGGCTTTCTTAATTTTTCTTAAGGAGAAGCCCCCATTGCCAACCTGTATAAAAAATTTGGTAAAGAATCGGGAGTTAGTTTGCTTGTCCATTTTTTTCATCCAAGTTTGCTCAACCCATGGTGCTCCAATGTAATCAAATCCCCAATCCATTACTTCCTGGAGTCTGTCCTCAAATATGAAAGCGTCTAGCTGGTAGAGTAGCATATAGTCATACTTAAGAAAGGGTTTATAGAAGATACTTGACCTTAGCAGCGTATTGTATCCAAAGTTATTTTTGAAAAAACGAGGAGGTAATGGCACAAGGGGTAGTTCCTGTGAGCCTATTTGATAGTTATCAACATTGAGACCTTTCGGCCCTACAAGCAAAATATCATATTTTTTCTCGTAAAGCTCTATGACCCGTTTTAGGGCGTTTTCTTCATTAGGTTGTAGATCTGGTCGATGGATAGGTATTGTAATGCAGACTTTTTTCATGGATCACAAAAAGTGTCTCAGTTTCATAGTCAAAACTACCTAATATTTTATCCTTGCTGATCAAGTAATTTAGATAAATACGATAAGCCCGGCAGCGTATGCGCAATGTGATATAAAGCCATAACTTTGCCGCTTATTTTAAAGAAATGACAGCACCAGAACAGATAAAAAGCAAAGAGCAAAGTACCTGTGTATTATGTGGATCCAATGGTACCTATCTGTTTCGAGACCTAGATGATCGGCTCTTTGGAGATTCGACAGGGTGGGATCTCAAAAAATGCAATAACTCTGATTGCAATCTTTTGTGGTTAGATCCAATGCCTACAAGAGACGAGATATGGAAGGCGTACAAGGACTATTATACCCATTCTGAACAGAAGAACAGTGTCTTTTACAATGGTTTTCTTGCCAATAGCTACTTGCACCTGAAGTATGGGTATTTTCCTGACTTTGGAGTTTTGAGGAAATTGGCAGGAGCAATGGTATATCTCAACCCCTTGCTGAAATCTGAAGTAGATTTTAAAGTATTATATCTCAAATCCAAGGTGGGCGGCAAAGTGCTAGACTATGGCTGTGGCAATGGCTGGCTGCTACAGCAGCTTAAATCACTTGGCTGGGAAACTTACGGTATGGACTTTGATGAGAAGGCAATAGAGTATTGCCGATCTCAAGGTCTACATGTTACCCAACCCGATTTTACTTTACTTGAAGATGCTTCTTTTGATGCAATTACAATCAATCATGTGATTGAACACGTTCATGATTTCGAACAGTTAATAGCCGATTGCTATCAGAAACTGACACCAGAAGGTGTGCTGGTGGTAGCTACACCTAATACAGACAACTGGATATTTAAAAAATATGAAAGCCATTGGATGCAGCTTGATCCACCCAGACATCTGCAGTTATTTAATCTGAAAAACTTAAGTGCTTTGATGGCAGGGAAAGGATTTCAAATGGAAATGAAGAAGTCCGGATTCAGGATAGATGCATGGGCAACAATAGTAAGTCGGGCAATCAGAAGAAAAGGTTTTTTTCACTATATGACAGACAAAAAAACCAAACTGGACCTTTTTTGGGGCATATTCAATCAGTTGATAACCAGTCTCATGTTGCCTTTTAACCCCCGGGCAGGTGGTGAGATCATTGTAAAGGCCAAAAAAGTATAGGATGAGGATATATTTTCTTCTGAACCCTACTACAGAAGACAGCCCACCAGTATACTTACACAATTTGATTGCAATAGCGGAAGGGTTAAAGGATCTAGGCCATCCATTTTATGCGAATCAGAATTACTGGAAGGATAGTCCTAGCGATCCGGCATATTTGTTCAATCAGGATCCTCAAGTGGATCCCAGAGACTGTGATATTATCATCACTAGTTCCAGGGTGTCCCAGGCCGGTTGGCCGAAAGGTTGGTTTGAGAATTTTAGGGATAGACAAAGACCTAAGGTGGTGTTTATTGACACGGCAGACGGCATGGTTACGCCTGGATTTTCGAAGCCATATAAGTGGTCAGATATTATTCTCAAATGCCATTATAATGAGAAGTACAATTATCCGGACAATTTTCATCCTTGGCAGTTTGGCTTAACTAAAAGAATTATAAACGCCGTTAGTCCAGCTGGGTATGATCTTAGAGAACTCAAACTATTGTCCAATTTTAGAGTAGCTCATCAGGTCCGAAATCATGCTAAACGACACTTCCTTCCATTGCTAAAGGATTTTTTGGATATTGACGAATCTGTCAACAATTTTTCTGAGTACGGGCAAGATCCCTATGAAAGACATCTTTGGTCAGCCACAGGTCAGAGACACTACCAATCTTATTATGACCGATTGTCAAATACTTTGGCTTGTGCTTGTTTTGGTGGTTTTATGAAAAAGCCATTGTATAAAGGAGTGTTTCCGTTGCAAAGAGTAATTAGTAAGTTGGATAGATCTTTTCCGTTAGTCTTCTTTCAGAAGTTTGATCGGATCGTCCAGTTTGACAGCTGGAGGTTTTGGGAGGCGATGGTGGCAGGATGTTGTGCTTTTCATGTTGATTTCGATCATTATGGTGTTCGATTGCCGGTCAATCCAGTTAATTATGAACACTACATTGGCGTCAACTTTGAAAACCTGAAAAACACTCAGAACTTTTTATTAACCCAAGAGAATGCAAAACTTCACGAAATTGGGAGTCAAGGTCGCGACTGGGTACTAGACCACTACTCACCAAAAGCCGTAGCCAAACGGCTTTTGGAACTAGCAGCATAGCTTAATAGTGGTTACGGTTTTTTTCTAGGAAACGCGTCTATAAATGATACTTCTGAAGCATTGAATATCTCTGTGCCACGATAAGCTGCATAACGCTTCAAGACATGATACACTTCAAAAGCTTTGTGTAATGAGGTCAAAAACTCGCTCATAGTGGCGCCCACCTTGTTTTCTTGATGGCTATATACTTTGGCTATCAAGGGCTTGTCTTTTTGGGTGTAAAAATGCTGGTGGCTAAGGACCAACTCATTTTGTTCATTGACTGAAAAACTTTGGAGCCAAGAGTGGTCTGCACCAAATACATATAGCCGCTGATAGCCCATATTGAGTGCTAGCAATATAGAGGCTCCAAGCACATTTTGGCATACCGGAAACCCCAGATTTCTTTTGTACAGGGCAAAGGCTAATTTATCCAAGCCACTAACAATAGTGTAGTTAAAATAGACGATGTTGAGATTTGGATTTTGATGAAATGATTTTGCACTTTTAGATCGCCTAGCTGATCTTGGGATAAAAATATTCATCTGCCAAGACGTATCTCTGGCCATTACCTCTAAAGTGTTTTTAGCTTTAGGGTCATGAGTTACATTGTCATCCAAGAAAAAATTGGGATCAAGAAGTACGTAATTTTCCGGTTTAAATTTTTGATACTCTGCGGTCTGAGCAAAGTGGTTTACGCATAAAACATCGTTTTTGCCGAATAGCTCTTGGAAATATTCTATTGAGGATTTAAGTGAAGGTCCATTGCCTAGAATAAAACATGTTTTCCTGTCAGATTGCGGGATTTTTGCATTGAATTTAGAAAGCAGAAGGACTTTGACCAACGAAATGAAAGATTGATATATCTTGGATATAAATTCTTCTACGCTTTTAAGTCCATCTGCCCATTTATTGACATTCATATCAGTTGATTATTTTCCATTGAAGGGGTGTGCCCTTTGCTGCCTTTGTGCAGAACGATTTGCCAAGGACTTCGGCGTAATGTTTTGGATGCAATCCAAAACCTGGCCGAATGGATCTGACGTTTTCCGGTGTGATTTTTTGACCTTCTTCCACATCAGCAACCACATATAGTGACCTACTATGTTCTCTACTATTTTTTTGTTTCTCCGTCAGTTCATAAGTTACCTGTCCTAGTGCTGATTCGGCGTCTCTTACGGCTTTCACCATTTCAGCAAACTCATACTCGTCCAATGAGAACGATGCATCTGGTCCACCTATGGATTTGTCCAGTATGAAATGTTTTTCGATGATACGAGCGCCTAAAGTAGTGGCGACAATAGGTACGGTGATCCCAAGTGTATGATCAGATAAACCTGGAATTATTCCAAAGCGGTCAGCAAAATCCGGGATCATTTGCAGGTTTGCCTCATTGACCGGGGCAGGGTAGCTAGAAGTGCATTTCAATAGAGCAATTTGATTGTTTCCCGCATTTCGACAAGCTGCAAGAGCTAACTCGATGTCCTCTTCATTCGCAATACCGGTAGAGAGAATCATCGGTTTCCCTTTGCTGGCAACGTATGTTATCAGTGGGATATCGGTAATTTCAAATGACGCAATTTTATAAGCGGGCACATGTAAGGTTTCCAGGAAATCTACCGCCGTAGGATCAAATGGTGAGGAAAAACAGATCAAACCTTCTTGAGCAGCTGTCTCAAACAACTTTGGATGCCAGTCCCAGGGAGTATGGGCTTTTTGGTACAACTCGTGAAGATACTTTCCATCCCATATAGTGCCTTGTGTTATTTTGAAGTCGTCCTTTTTGGAGTCAATCGTAATGGTGTCGGCCGTGTATGTTTGAAGTTTGATGGCATCAGCTCCAGCTCTTTTAGCTGCTCTTATAGTTTCAATGGCGTTCTCTATACTTCTATTATGATTAGCAGATAGCTCAGCTATGATAAATACACCGTTTTCTTCAATATCTATACTACCGATTTTCATATTGTTTGAATATATCCTTTAGTAAAGGTTCGGTCAGGGCATCTAAAGTCTCAATACAGTGGTCAGCCTCATATTCCTGATTCAAATTTATATCTTTGAACATACCTGTCTTGACTCTTATGGTCCTGATTCCTTCTTTTTTCAAATTGACAAAATCTTTATGAGGATTATCTCCAATGTAGACCATTTCTTGTGCTACCGCTTGCTCCCAGACAAGAATTTTTTTGAAAACGTAGGTGGAAGGCTTGGCATTTATGATGCCAAAATGATGTGTAGGTAGTGTTCTCACAAAATGCTTTTTCAAACCTAAGGCTCTGATTTTATTTGTCTGTACCAATTTGTTACCATCAGTGACCAAATATTTTCTATAATGGCTAAATCGATTTAAACATTCCTTACCCGCTGTCGAAAGTTCGATTTTTGGGGTATTGTTACGATAGACGCCAAGGCATCTTTTGACTTCAGCCTTTGAGTACAAGTTGTAATCTTTCAATACCTCATCAAAAATAGCTCCACGGCCTTTTGAGTCAAGTACTTCTAAAAAAGCCTGGTAGATATCATTTTCTGGCTGAGCAAACTTTTGTGAGAGATAAAAGGCAACAGCACTTAAAGAACTTTTAACATAAGTTATTTCTTCATAAAGAGTATCATCCAAGTCAAAGGCCAGAATCATAAATAGAAGTCTTGCGGATATCGTACTTGCGTTACTTTGGTTTTGTTCTTGATAAACGGATAATCTTGTAAATGAATGTGCATAGACTCCAAGTAAACCCAATAGAAGGAATCAAGACCAGCTTGCAAAGATAAAGTGGATGCTCCTCCAAATCGAGGATTGCATTCTATAAGATGAACCGTTTTTTTATCATCAATAATAGCCTGCAAGACAACATGCCCATAGAGTTTTAGCTCTTGTAAGATGTTTTTAAAAGTTTCTTCTAACTCAGCATCATTCAAAGTAGTAGTGACCTGAGATTCGCCGTTCACTATAACATCTCTTGTACGAATAACCAGACCTTTTACTTCGCTATCTCTAGTGATATAGGCGTCAATACTGACTTCTTTGCCCTGAATATAAGGTTGATAAATGGGGTGCTTCAATGTACGGGAATGCTCTAATGCCTCGTTTTTGTTAAGGTTAATTCCGATTGAAATGGCTCCAGCACCAAAGCGTTCTTTTACTACAAAAGATTGCCCATTTAGTTCTTTGATGTTTTCTGAAGCTGGAATAGCGTTGATGGTCGGTAGAGCACCAAAGGTGAGCTTATCGACGCAATGTGCAATTTTATCATCGTCCGCAACCATGACATGGATGCCTTTTTCTGATAAGAAACTCTTCTGCCTGGCAAAAAATCCAAGTTCACCATCTCGGCTTGGAATGATCAGGCCTATATGATTTGACTCACAAAACTCTAAAAGCTGCTCTGCAGATAGGTTGTCCAATTTGGGCATTTTCCAAAATGAATCCACAAAGTATTTGCCCAGGCAGTTTTCATCAATATCAGCTCCAAAAACTTTGATCGAGTCATCTACTTTTTGAATACCGTTTTTGATAGCCTTGATCATAGGGACCTTTTTTGAGATGCTGGTAATCAAGACATTTTTGAGAACTGGTGAGTTTTGCTCCCGTTTTTTCTCATAATCGATTAATTCGGGAATGGTGTTTTCAAGATTTCTTGTTGGTGTCCAATTGAGTAGGGACTGAAGCCTTTGGGTGTCTGCCTCTGAGGCTTCATATTTGATGTCACTGCTCTCATAATGAGCTTCCATATCTGGGAAATGCTCTCTTAGTACTTGGACAACGTCTTCCACTCTACGTGATTGACCAGTACCTAAGTTTACGATGCCAGTTGCTTCTATTTGCGCCAAGCGTATCAGCCCCTCGGCAGAATCTTCGGCATGTATGTAGTCAAACCAGCCTTCCGGACAATATACTTTTATCGGAAGACTAGCCAACAAGTCTCGTACCCATCTTGATATGACGTCTCTGGAATTTTTACCATAACCCCGATAGATTCTGGCGCAGATATAAGAAAACTGATTTGACTTGAAATGTGATAAAAATTCTAATTCTATCTCATGACTCAGCTTGGCCAAACCAGTTAGATTCCTAGGCGAGATGGAGTCTGTCTCTTTTAGCCTTATGGGTTGGTCTTGAGGGCTGTAAAAAGTGTAAAGTATCTTGTCATAGATCAGATAACTTGATGCATATACCACTCGCTTCAGCGCCGGGGCATTCCGCATTAGTGTCATTAGGTGGTTGCTGAGTCGAATATTGTGCCAGAAGTTTTCTTCCCAATGTTCGTATGACTCCTGCGACCTCTCGAAAGTAGCCGCCAAGTGTATGAATATTTCAGGGTTGAAATGATCAACTTCTTGTTGAGTAATGTAGTTCAAATCCCCACGTCTGTAAAGTACATTAGAGGGAAAATCCTGTGGGATATCCATTAGGTCACCGACCATTACCACAGCCTTAAGGTCTACTAGTTTTTTCACTAATTCTCGACCGATGACACCGGCACCTCCACTGACAAATACTCTTTTACTTTCCAAGATATTCTTCTTTTAAGACGGAATGGAGGAGTGAATCTCGAAATGTCTCGGCCATTTTGATGTGTTTTCTCATGCGACCTTCTAATACAAAACCAGCCTCTTCCAGGATTGAGATATGAAAGGTTCGGAAGTCATATGTTTCGGTGAATAGCTTGTTAAAATTCATCTCCTCGAAGCAAAGTTGTTTTATTAAAGTTATGAAATGAGTGAAGTCTTGCTGATAAGTTGACTGATCCGATGCTCTTGCGTCATCCACCAGAAATGACATTTCTGCTCTTCGATCTATCCATGACAAGTGTACGACTCCACCATAACCTATGAGTGCATCTTGTTTGAAGAAGCTGAAAAGCAACTGGTTTGGTTTTTCCTGATCAAATAAAGGCATGACAACACGATTAAAGTACCTGCTTTGTTCCTCCTGTGTGATTTCCGATGGCTGTCTGAGTACCTCAATCTGCGCATTTCTCCATTTTCTGATAGGCTCCATATCTATCTCGGAGATAGGGTCAATATGGTAGTTTCCTTGTCTGAAACTATTTTTTTGTAGAGCGCTGTACTTCATTTTCTGGAGAAGAATCCAATGAGTTGTCGGCCCTGACCAATTTTGGCCATGGCTTCATAAAAAGCTACTAAATCTTCCATATTGGAAGATTGATCCTCGTGTAAAAAATTTTCTATGAACATCCTGGCCTGATGAACAGATTTGCCGACATCCCGATCACTTACATAGTTTGTATTTTTATTAGCCAAAAACCACTCAATAGGATAGTCAGCCAATACCTTTTGCGTATCCCAGCCATTTGATGAAAGAAGTCGAACGAGACTTTCTCTAGAGAAATAAGATAAGTGGTCAGGGTACGCTTCCCAATATTTCCGTTCTACTTTTTCGGAGTTGAGTAATGTCGATTGCAGGTGCGAATAATCGTTGGGGACTTCGACAACCAGTACTCCTTTTGGTTGAGTAAGCTGATGACAAAGCAGAACAAGTTGCCTTGGGTCTATTACATGCTCGAGTACATTATCCAGCCAAACTAGGTCATATTTTTTTTGTTCTTCTATCAGCTGATTGATGGTATCAAAAATATTGCCTGCCGTGAGATTGCCCGCTAGGTAAGGGTGGTGTCTTTTCAGGCCGAAGTCGCTGAAATCTATTCCACGAACGGACCATCCTTTTTGATGGTAATGATCCATGGTAAAACCTTCGCCGCACCCGATATCCAAGAGAGATTTGCCATGACTGTCATTCAAGAGTCCGTCCACAACATGATCTTTCTGCGTAATTTTATTCCGGAAATAGGCTAGTTCTTCTTCGTCGTACTCTTTTGAGTAAGTAGCATGATCATCTTGATAGTATTTTTTCTGATAGTAATCACGAAGCTCACTATCGGTCGGCTTTGGGATCACCTCAAAATATCCATAGCTTTCATTGACTTGAAACTTGCTCATGGAGTACCTGATTTTACAATGGAATAAAGCTGTTCTGCAAAAGCCCAGTCTTCCGGGGTGTCTATATCTCTACCTTCAAAGCTGTTAAGCTCAATACCAAAAGTGTTTTTCATGAAAAAGGTTTTCTCCTTTAGGAACTGTGCTGTTTTTGCAAAATATACCTGCCCCGCATCATGAAAAGCTTCAGGAAGGTCCTGGGACCTGGTATTCAAATGCTCAGGCCAAAACATTTCAAGCTGACCTCTATCATT
>JAHCMJ010000121.1 GCA_019192485.1 Cyclobacteriaceae bacterium HetDA_MAG_MS6
ATCAGATTTTAATTCAACCAGATCGTTTGTTTGTATCCATTGGTTAGCGGTTACTGTTCCTTTAAGTGCTAAGGCTCCTCTGGAATCTATATCCATTTTGATATCACCCAAAGTATTGAAGTAGGGCGTGTCAATAGCCCGTATGGCAATATGTGATGCTGTCTCCGTCATGCCATATGTATGATAAAACTTAGCATTGATCTCAGCCAATTCTCGTTCTTGGTTCTGATCTATTCCAGCTCCACCAATTAAAATGTTTCTAAAGGCAGAAAATGACTGCTTCTGACCTAACAACGTTGCGATCTGGAGAGGCACCATGGAGATAAGGTCATAAACCAATTCTCCTGGACGAGTCAGAGTGGATGATGGCTCTACGACATGCAGGTTCATTTTGTTTATAAGTGCCCTGACGATAACCATAGCCCCTCCTATAAATTTCGGGTGTATGCAAAGTAGGGTCCAACCACCCTCTGGTAAACCTAAAAAATCCAATGTCTGTCTGGCGCTATAGGAGAGAATGTCTCTGGAAAGACTTATAGCTTTAGGCCGACCAGTAGATCCCGAAGTTTGAAATACAAATTCACGTGTACCGGCTTCCCAAGAACGAATGAAATTAATTGCATGGATTTCAGGCTCCGATAACTTTTTTTCATCAAATTGACGATCAATTATATCATCTATTGTTAGTTTTTCATTTTGAATAAGAAATTCCATAAGTGGATCGAGGTTGGCTGAGTCGGAAATTATATTAGTTGATCGTCTTCGTAACAAAGATAAAAGGGCTTTTGAACTTGTCTTCAATGAGTACTTCGATACCCTGACAACTTATGCATTTCGGTTTCTGGATACCAGAGAAGAAGCGGAAGAGATTGTACAGGAAGTCTTTGTGAAGTTTTGGGAAAAATGCGAATCCCTGGCACCAGACTCATCAGTGAAGAGCTATCTCTACCGATCTGTTCACAATACTTGCTTGAATCAAATCAAGCATGAAAAAGTCAAAGACACCTATCGCCAGTATATTATTGGCTATATGGAAGATCGTACCGACGATCCTTACGATGAAAAAAATGAAGATGCGCTCTATGATAGGATCATGGAGGAAGTAAACAACCTACCGCCGAGATGTAGTGAGATTTTTAAGTTGAGTCGATTCGAAGGACTAAAATACCAGGAGATAGCGGATCACCTGGATATATCGATCAAAACTGTTGAGGTTCAAATGGGAAAGGCGCTGAAGGTGTTAAGAACGAAACTCCAACAGTACTTTGATGGGAAGCACTAATCACATCATTAGATGCACGCTCAGTTTCTTAATGGTCACCTTTTTCTTTGTGGCCACCAGTCAGGATGTTCGAGAAAGATTTGATATTGATATTACCGATCTGCCATTAGAGCAGATACTGGACACAATTAGTAATAAGACCTACTTCTACTTCTCATACAACTCAGATATCCTACCGCAGGGTAGTTTATTCACGCTAAAACAGGATCAAAAGACTATTAAAGAGGTGCTGGATAAGCTGTTGGTCGGTACCCGTATCGAGTACTCATTTCTAAATGATCAGATTATATTGAAGAAGGTGCAACCCGTGGTATTAGAAGCGGCACAGCAAACTTACACCGTCTCTGGTTGGATAAGAGAGCTAAGTACCAATGAGTACATTCCAGGTGTAAATGTCTTCTTGAATGGGACCTCCAGAGGGACAGTCACGAATGAGAATGGATACTATAAACTAGAGAATATCCCTCTTGGTAACTATGAGCTGGTTTTTTCTCATATCAGCTACAATATTGCTACCTATTCTCTAAATATTCGAGGGAATGGCAAGATGATTGTAAACGGTATTTTGGAGTTTAAGACCAATAACTTACCAGCACTGCAAGTGACAGCAGATCCATTGACTGAGAGGGTTCGACTGCGCTATCTCAACATCTTCAAAAATGAGTTCTTGGGCAACTCGCCAAATGCTAGCCAGTGTATTATTCTCAACGCGGACGTATTGGACCTCGTTTATGATCATAGACAGGACCTTTTGTCTGCAACTGCATCCAGACCCCTACTTATTCGAAATGATGCACTAGGATATATGATCAGTTATGACCTAGAGATTTTCGAAAAGCAAGGAGAGAAGTTGAGATATTATGGTAAGGTGAGATTTGAAAATTTACCCAATTCCAGTGCTAAAGACCGTAAAAAGTGGCGGAAGAATCGTAGAAAAAGTTACCAGGGGAGTTTACGACACTTTATGAAGTCCTTGGTCGAAGATCGGATTCGTAAGGAAGGCTTTCGTATGTTTCTTTTAGAAGATATCTCAAACATTACCTTTTCAAACTTGAGACCTGTCAACCCCAAGAAGATACTGACTCCGGTTGGTAATTCTGTAGAGTGGAAACTCGGTTTCGACAGATATCTTTTTATTCAGTATCAAAAGGAGAAAGAAAGCTTTTCTTATATCCAATATATGGCTGGTAACTTTTCGAATAGTTCTACGGTTTCTACCAACAAGTTGCTTTTTATTTCCAGGAATCCTGACATCCAAAAATCAATAGTAGAGTTAAAAGACCGGGAGATTACAGTAGATGCAAATGGTAAAATCAAAGAACCACTTGGAGTGACTTCTTTTGGCTATTGGTCATGGGAGAGGTTTTCAGAATTAGTACCAATCGACTATGATCCTAAAAATGATGAAATATGAGTTATTTTAGTAAGGGTATTTTTGTTGGATTTGTTGTAGAATTGAAGTTATAATAGTTTAGAATGGACAACTTGTTAGCAAAGTTCTTTTCTGGAGAGGCAAGTGAAGAGGAAAAGGCAGAAGTACTGCAATGGAGGAGTGAAAATGATGCTAATGCCGAGGCATTCTTCGAGACAAAAAGGGCTTGGATTGAGATCCAACGACCTTCGGAAGCAGCAGATCAAGATCGGCTAGCGCAAATCTTGGAAGCGGAGGCTAAAACTGCCAAACAGCGAGCGTTGGGTATACCTCCAATGTTGAGATATGCTGCGGTAGTTCTCTTGGTGGCGGCTACAGTATTGGTTCTTTATCGACTCAAATGGGACTCCTACAATGAGCTCATTACTGAGATAAAACTTGAGGATGGTTCCACAGCCGTATTGTACAAAGGAGCAGAGCTCGAGGTTGTCTCTTTTGATGATATCAGAAAAGTATCCGTTTCAGGCAAAGTATATTTTGATGTGAAGAGTGATGAGTCCAGACCATTTATCATTTTGACCGATGAAGCCAAAGTAGAGGTGCTCGGAACCTCATTCCTCGTGGACGCAACCGAGCAAGGTAAGACCCAAGTGGCCGTAGAGTCAGGTCTGGTAAATTTTGGGCAAAACCCGGAAAAGAGTGCCGGCCAAAAGATAACAACCATAAGTCTGAAAGAAGGTGAGCAGGGATTGATTTACCCCAATGCCAAGGGTGTTGTCAAACAGAGAATCCAGAATGTCAACTATCTGGCCTGGATGAACAGGGTGATTTCTTTTGACCGAAACAATATGAAAGAAGTAGCCGATATTATCAACGAGGTTTATGGCTATGAGGTAGAGTTCACCCATGAACAGGTTCTTCGCTGTCGATTGTCAGCTAAGTTTAACCAAAAGTCCGTTGAGGATGTAGCTAAAATTATATCGGCGACTTTTGGACTAGAGTACAAAATCAATAAAAAGAAAGTCACTTTTAGCGGCAAGGGTTGCTAGGCTGGTGCTGTCCCTTGACAGACAGTTTTACAGAAGGATATATCTTCGACTTTCTCCTTCCATCATTTATAGCCAAATTAGCATCTTCTTCTCTTTCTAATGAAAGGGAAGTAAGCATTGAAAACGAAGTTTTGTATGTCAAAAAGCTATTATGATCCTAAGGATCTCAAAAAATTTGGTGAAATAAGGGAATTTCAAGAAGAGCTTGGTGATAAGTTTTTCGACTGGTATGGGTCTGTTTTTAAAGATGGGGCTCTTACCGCTAGGGAAAAATCCCTTATTGCCCTGGCAGTATCCCATGCCGTGCAATGTCCCTATTGTATTGATGCCTACACCGATTCTTGCCTCAAAAAGGGAATAGAAGAAGAACAGATGATGGAAGCTGTACACGTGTCAGCCGCAATCAAAGGAGGAGCAGCTCTGGTTCATGGCGTACAAATGATGAACCAAGTGAAGGAAAAATTGATGTGAGATGGCTACCGCTCAGACGCTAAAACGCAGTAAAAACAAGCTTTCCTCTCCTGAGGAGCAAGTTGCTATTTTGAGTGACCATCAATCGACAGGGATTCAATCTTTTGATAGCAAGCTTCATGATATTGGTTTGCTACCCTTGAGGCCGACTACCATTGATATTTTTCAGATCAACGTAGGTAAAATGTGCAATCAAGTGTGTAAACACTGTCATGTCGATGCTGGCCCCGATCGGAAGGAGATTATGACCCGGGAAACAATGCAGTTGTGCTTGGATGCATTGAAGGGTACGGATATCACCACAGTAGACCTGACAGGAGGAGCACCAGAAATGAACCCCGACTTTCGCTGGTTTGTAGAGCAACTTTCAAAATTGGGTAAGCAGGTTATTGTGAGATGCAATCTGACCATCATCCTGGCGAACCCAAAATACCACGATTTACCGGAATTTTTCAAAAGACACCGGGTCAACGTAGTTTCATCATTGCCTTACTTCACAGCTAAACGTACTGATGCCCAGCGAGGAGACGGTGTCTTTGGTAGGTCCATCAAAGCACTTGAAATGCTGAACGAAGTGGGATATGGAAAGAATGATACCGGTCTACAGCTTGACTTGGTATACAATCCATCTGGAGCTTTTCTTCCCGATGATCAGCTGGGTCTGGAGATCACTTTCAAGAAAAAATTAAAAGAGCAATACCATATTGATTTCAATAATCTTTTTGCTATCACTAACCTGCCCGTCAGTCGGTTTTTAGATTACCTGATCAATGCGGATAAGTATGATGATTATATGGATGAATTGGCTAACGCTTTCAATCCAGCAGCTGCAGCTGGGGTGATGTGTCGCAATACCGTTTCGGTAAGCTGGGATGGCTATCTATATGACTGTGACTTCAATCAAATGTTGGAACTGAAAATTAATGGTGGAGCCCCTGATCATATTCGTGACTTTGATATGGAAAGGCTGGTCAGTAGAGAGATCATTGTCAACCAGCACTGTTACGGATGCACTGCTGGAGCCGGCTCCAGTTGTGGAGGTACAACCACTTAAGGGACTAATTAGGGGCGCTCAGGAATATATATACTGGATTGTCCAAAGGGATTTGTATAGTAAGAGAGAGATTCTTTATATTGGTGGCTAGGTGTTAACCTGTTGTGTATGCTAACTGACCTTCAAGAAAGAAAACTCACCCACTTTTTTGGTTTACTGGATCTAGATAAAGACGGATCGCTTCAGATTGAGGATTTTTCGGAGATTGCCGAACGGTTGCAGCAGGAGTTTGGTTACGCAGAGGGTAGCAAAGAGCATAAGTTTGTAGTAGATGCTGCCGTCAGGTTTTTCCACAAGCTACTAGCAGAAATGTCCAAAGGGAATCAGGTGATTCTCATGAGTGAGTGGCTTGAGTTTTTTGATGCACAGTTCATATCTAATGATAATGATGACCTCCTGGAGGAGTATTCCGAATTTATGATTGGTTTTCTCTTTGATTTGTTTGACGAAAATCATGATGGTTATATTGATGTGGAGGAGTATGCCGATATGTTTATGATCTACGGGATAGATATTAGATACTCTGCTAAGGCTTTTATTGACCTAGACCTGAATAAGGATGGTAGATTGTCCCGCAATGAGCTCATTCATGCCTTCGAAAACTTCATTACCTCTGATATAGCTGATGTCAAAGGAAACTGGATTTTTGGAAATTGGGATACTTGAGTTGATCCTATCTCATATACAATCCTCTGAATACGTAGTAGTCCTGACCTCATTGATTGATATTCGGTCTGGTATTACTCAAAATCCTCACGCCAATCTCTGATTAGGTCTCGCATTGGATGGAGAATAAGTTAGCCTGAATATCGGATCAGGCTAAAAGAAAAAACATCCATTATTCCCTCCCTTGGAAGGGTAGGGATGGTTTGGATAGACAAACCCTTGCTTTTTGTTATTGCCCAGCTGCTTGTATGGGTAATCTACCCGACCATCGATGACATGGGTCCTAGTCAGATGATATAGCTACTTCCACAATTTTCTTAATCTGGTCAAGGACCGGCTGCCAACCTCCTTGAGCCATAGTATCCTGATATCGTTTTTCACCATCAGCTACTGTGTTGTAGTCTCCCTGAGTCACTTTTAGCCGCGTTTTAGCGCCGGAACTTATCAAATCATATCTTGCATAAAGGTAGTTTTCAGGAACCTCGGGATATTCCGCATTGGGGTCGAAAATGCTAAACTCAAAGCATACATCTTCTACTAATTCTCTCAGGTTACCTTTCACGTAGACAATGCCATCCGTTGCGCCTTTCCATAGTATAGGATCTCCAATTTGCCAACTGCATATGACTTCGCAGTTAAACATGTATCGCTTCGTTTTTTCAGGATCTACAAGTGCTTTCCATACCTCTTTGGTCGAAGCATCAATTTCCACTTCATTGACAATGACGGAAGGTGTTTTCATGATTGTTTTTTGTGAGCAATATGCACTCCTCTTCTTAGTTTGGAGGTGCAGATTTTGGAGCTTTTCTTATGAAATTTGGATCATTTCAAGCAGGCCTCCGTACATACCCGGGAGAGTACCCAAATGTTTTTTTAAATGCACCGTTGAAGTGTTGAGGAGAAGAATAACCCAAAAGATCGGCTACTTCGGCGACCGTTTTCTCAGTATCAGACAAGTATTGTTTAGCCAGATGAAGGCGACGTGTCGTGAGATAATTAAAGATGGTAGTTCCAAACATCTCCTTAAAACCTCTCTTCAGCTTGAATTCATTCATGCCTACTGTCTTAGCGACCTCCGTCAGGGTGGGAGGAGAGGTTATTCTCTCACTCACAAAATCTCTAGCGGCGATGAGTTTTTCCTTATCCGAGGGTATTTTAATAAAGCTACTTCTCTCTTTGGATGCCTTTTGATGATGGTCAATACACAGTACGAGCAGTTCCAAGCTCTTGGCCCAAAGAAAGATTTCGGCAAGCTTGTCTTTGTAAGGGGCATAGATGATCTCATCAATAGCCTTTTGAATGGGTATTGTCAAAGTACCCCATCGTGGGAACAAAAGGGCACCCTCTCCTTGAGCGATACGCTCTGTCAAGTCGACCATTACAGGATCCTCAGGGTCGGTAATCTGTAAAAAGATGGATTTAGGAAGATCTATTCCAAAGGTTTCAATTTGCAGTGTTTTGTTATGCACATGAATATCCAGACCATTGGAATACATCACGTTATGGTGTCCACCAACCAGATCAAAGTCGGCTCGGAGTTGGTCACAATGAAAACGGTAATCACCTTTAAGTCCGAAGTGAAGCCTAACAACATCACTTTCATTTTTTCCGTGAAATGAGGTCGGTCTGTCAAATTCCAAAAGCGAATGAGCTAACCTGATTTGGTTAGTACGCCAAAACCTGATCTTGGTAGAGATGCCTGGCCCTAAATCTTGCTTCACGTAAGTGGAACTATCTTCCATGGACTTGGTTTTAAGCCATTAAATTAAAGCAGCAAGAATATGGAAATGAAATGTAGAACTGATCCTGCCAATACCAACACATGGAAGATAGAATGATTGTAGGGAAGCCTTTGCCAGCTATAAAACAAGGCACCAATCGTGTAGCTAGCACCACCTAGTATAAGGTATAATAGAGATTCCGACGTTAGATTGATCAACAAGGATTTGGAGGCGATTACAGCTACCCATCCCATTAGGACATAGCCAATAGTAGACATAAGGTCATACTTGCCCGCGAAAAACAGTTTGAGGACAATGCCAATAACAGCTAATCCCCATATGATGCCAAAAAGAGTCCAGCCCATCGCACCTCTCAAGGCCAATAGGCAAAAAGGCGTATAGGTACCGGCGATTAATACATAAATGGCCGCATGATCAAATACATTCAGTTTTTGGCGCAGCCTTCTACCCTTTGCTGAATGGTACAGCGTCGACGCCAGGTAAAGTAGTACCATACTACTTCCGAAAAATGAGAAGCTGACAATATGCCAAACTGTTCCATAAATCGCGGCGAAACTGACCAGAACTGATAGAGCAGCGACACTCAATAACAGCCCAAGAAGATGTGTCGATACATTGATCCATTCTTCCCTTCTAGGATAATATTTGATTGGGGCAAATGTCATATGGGTCATTTATCTCTTTAAATGACGAATTTGATTTTTAATTCAAAAAAAATAAGGAAATGTCCTAGTTAGTGATTCTCACTTGACATGTTGTAAAAACCATGATCAAAAAACTATTATTTGTATTGCTTTTATTAGCTTCCAAGCTAACCTTGGCACAAGGGCGAGAAACTAAATCTGTTGCTATTGAGACAGATCCAACGACTACCATTTTTGGTGCTCGCACCCTATCTATCATTATTGAGCCGGAATCCCTAGGTCATTTTTCCATTTTCACAAACGTTGTAACGGCGGATTTTCCGACCTGGATAGAGGATCTTATCAATCCAAGGATGGCAAATAAAGCATTTGAGGCGCAAATCAAGATTGGAGGAGGATTTTCAGTAGATTATTTCCTGGATGCGGATCGCACCGGTTGGTATTTCGGACTGCTTAATCTGTTTTTTAAAAATCAGGTCTCCCGGAATGAACAACGTCAGACGTTTACTACTCACAACATTATGCCAAGGATAGGCTATAGATGGTTCCCCTTCACGAACAACAACATTTACCTTAATCCATTCTTCGCATTGAAAGGTGAGTACAAGCTATCAGGAAATAATCTTGTAGATGGTCAACGATATAAGCCTCAGCCGATTTATGCATTCATGACGGTTCATATTGGCTATCATTTTTGATTGAAGAAAATGGAAGAAAAAGAATTGTTTGAGTTGATTGGAGAACAATTTTCATCGACTCATCAAGAAGTAGAACCGGGAAAAATGATGAGCTCGCCTGCGCTCACTTTCCGTGGGAAGGTGTTTTGTTTCATATCCCGTAAAAATAGGATGGTATTCAAACTAGGAAATGACTTTGATGGACAGGCATTTGGCGTTGAGTTGAATGAGTTTAACCCCTTCTCCTCTAAAGGCCCTTTGCGAGGATGGTATGAACTATCGTATGATGACAAAGAGCAGTGGGAACCATTAGCACGAAAAGCACTTCAAATGATGAGACCATAAGTTCATAAGAGATGATTACAGAAGAATTTATTGCATTTTTTCAACAGCTTGAAGCCAATAATCATAAGGGTTGGTTCCATGCCAACAAGAAGACCTACGATGCATTTGTCAAAAACCCATTTTTGAAGCTTTTGGATGCTTTGCTACCGGAGTTATTGACTATGGAGCCAAGATTGATTCCAGGTGCCAAAAACGCGTTAATGAGAATCAACCGAGATATACGATTTTCAAAGGATAAAACGCCCTATCACACCATCATAAAAGCGAATCTGACCCCAGAAGGTAGGAAGTCAGGTTTACCAGGGTACTATCTCGGCATCGGCGCAGAGAGCATACATGTAGGAGGTGGTCTGTATCAACCTACTACGGCACAGGTAAAAGCAATTAGAAGGTATATGATTACTGCAAAGCAACAGTTTTTAGATATATATGAAAATGAACCCTTTCAACAGCTATTCGGCGCAATTGCCGGTGAAAAAGTGAAAAGACTTGATGCAAATATGCAGGACCATGTGGCGGACCTGCCTTTTCTCGCTAATAAACAATTCTACTATATGGCACGGTATCCAGTAACTGATTATCTTCATACAGACCTAAAAGATTTTGTTCTCAAGTATTTTCTGGCTGCGTCGGATATGAATCGACTACTTGAAAATGCACTTGATAATAGTTAAAGCATGCAAGACTATCTCTTGATCATCAAAGGAAAGAAAGTACTGGATTATTCACCAGAAGAACTGCAAAGACGGCTGGAGGAGTTTAAGGTTTGGGCTGAGAAAATGGGGGAGAAGTATGTCGCAGGACAGCGGCTGGAGGATATCGGGATGTATATCAAAGATGAGAAGACAGTTATTTCGGATGGACCTTTCCTAGAGGCCAAAGAGATCATAGCTGGATATGTGATCATTAAATCAGATTCGCTTGATCGCGCAGCTGAGGAGGCTTTGCAGTGTCCATTGATCAAGTATTTTGAGGTTTATGTGAGGCCTATGATACCTCAGGGCTCTTGAAATTTCAGGAGGCCAATTTACCCCCTCACTTCTTCAGACGGCAATCGGCTTTGATGAATGCCGTGCTGATCAATAAATTCGGATTGCCTCATATGCAAATTGCTGAGGATATTGTGCAGGATACACTGCTAGAAGCGGTCGAGCGTTGGTCCTTAGGCAATATTCCTGACAACCCGGGAGGGTGGCTCATGGATGTAGCTAAAAAGAAGACTATTAATCTGTTGCGCCGTGATCAGATATTCCGTGATAAGGTTGCGGTAGCAATCAGTAGGCAATCAGCCTCGAACTTTGAGTTGGAGTATGATGAGGAAGTAATTAGGGATAGCACGTTAAAAATGATTTTCACCTGCTGTCATCCGGATTTACCTCCGGAATCTCAAATTGCCCTTGCTCTTAAAAGTCTGTGCGGGCTAAGTGTAGCTGAAATAGCTAGTGGCTTACTTACAACTGAAGCCAATATCAATAAGAGGCTTTACCGGGCAAAAGAGAAATTTAGAAAGGGGTTTATCCTTTTTGAGGTTCCCGCCGAACAGCAATTGCCGACTAGGTTAAATAGGGTTTGCAAAGTGCTGTACCTCCTTTTTAATGAGGGTTACTTTTCTAGTCATCCACAGCATTTTATTCGTCAAGATCTGTGCGAAGAAGCGATCCGTCTGGCTACCGAGATGGCTAATGGTTTCTCAATGTATCACGAAATGCGTGCATTAGTGGCATTGATGTACTTTCAACAAGCCAGGGCAGATAGTCGCGTCGATAACGAAGGTGAGATGATACTGCTCGAGCAACAAGATAGGAGCACCTGGGACATGAATCTTGTCGCTCATGGTATCGATCTACTGCAAGCATCCATGTTGGCAGAGAGGCTCGGCCCTTACCATTTAAAAGCAGCGATAGCTGCTCAGCACTGCATTGCCGATAATTTTGAACAGACTAATTGGGAGAGTATCAGTACCTATTACGATCTACTGTTGACTATTGAGAAGTCTCCAGTTGTATTACTCAACCGGGCGATAGCCTACTATTTCAGTGGCAAACGGGAAATGGCTTCGGATCTAATACAAGAAGTCGGTGATCTCGAAGATTTAAAAAATTATGCCCCACTGCATGCATTTCGGGCTTGGCTAGCTACGGACCAAGGGGAATACAACCAGGCAAAGACTTATTATGAAAATGCTTTGAGAAGCTGCGCATCTGAGACTCAGAAAAAAGTAATGCACCAACGAATGGCAAAGTTGCCTATCGACTAAAAGCTTAAGACGGGAAATTATTCCTCGGCTACTGCAAAATATGGATCGTACTTGATAGATTCGCTAGCACATTTTTTGATCGGATATGGATCGTGAACAAGTAATAAAGGAACTACAGTCTTCAGCTGATAGTCGTGTAAAACTAGCAGTAGTGGATATTGATGGTATTCTGAGAGGTAAGGTTATTCATAAGGAAAAGCTATTTGATGCACTTGAAAATAACCTGGGGTTTTGTGATGTCATCTTTGGCTGGGATTCAGAAGATCAATTGTATCAGCGATCAAAGGTTACAGGATGGCATACTGGATTTCCCGATGCCAAAGCTCGTATTGATCTTAGTACTTATCGAAAGATTCCTTGGGAGGAAGATATTCCCTTTTTCCTGGCTGATTTTAGCCATACGAGTCACCCAGCATGTCCTAGATCTCTTTTGAAAAAAGTAATCAGCAAGGCAAAAGATATGGGGTTTGATCCCGTATTTGCTGCCGAGTTTGAATGGTTTAATTTCCTTCGTCCTGAGGAAAGAACAGATGTTTTTGCCCGACCTCAGCCCATGACTTCGGGTATGTTTGGATATAGCGTGCTTCGGGCCTCTCAAAAAAGTGGTTATTTCAATGATTTGTTTACCCAATTGGAGGCTTTTGGAATTCCGATGGAGGGTATACATACTGAGACAGGTCCTGGTGTTTATGAGGCATGTATCCGATCTACCGACATCCTGGAAGCTGCTGACAGAGCGGTCATTTTCAAAACGGCTGTCAAAGAGATCGCAAGCAGGCATGGACTGGTTGCAAGTTTTATGGCCAAGTGGAATGCAACGCTACCCGGATGCAGTGGTCACCTTCATCAGAGTCTTTGGAAAAATGGCAGGAATGTTTTTTTTGATTCCAAATCAGACAATCATATGTCTATCGTCATGAGGCAGTATATAGCCGGGCAGTTGGCTTGTATGTCTGATGTTCTACCTATGTATGCCCCTACTATCAATAGTTACAAACGCCTGGTCGAGGGAGCATGGGCACCAACTCATGTAACCTGGGGGATTGACAACAGGACCACAGCTTTGCGCGTCATCAACGGGAGAGAGAACTCCACCCGATTGGAGAATCGGGCGGCAGGATCTGACATTAACCCATATCTGGCT
>JAHCMJ010000122.1 GCA_019192485.1 Cyclobacteriaceae bacterium HetDA_MAG_MS6
TGTCCATTACCTGTACGGTGCCATCAAGTACTTTCTCATAAAAAGAACATGCACGATCGAAATTTTTCGCTGGAATTTCAAACCAGTTGATCACATTTGACATAACTATAATTTTTGGATGGTTATGAGGCAAATGTATCGGAGCTGTATTTGGATAAAGTCCATAATTCGTTAAAAAATTTATTTTCAAATAGCATATTCTCGTTATAAGTACTTAATTTAAAGGAAGTTAAATCAAAAAAATTGAATTTTCATATTGAAAAAACTCGATGAACTTTTTGCGCTAATTAAATCACTATCTCAGTCTGAGAAACGATACTTTAAGATTTTAGCAAAGGGGAGTAAAGGGGATTCGAATTTAATAGACCTTTTTCAGGTTGTTGATCACCTAAAAGTATATTCCGAGGTGGAGGTAATCCGGAAACTGCATTGGGAAAATGGGCAGTCGCGATTAGCTGTAGCTAAAAACCAGCTCAAGCACCTGATCTATAAGGCCTTGAGAAACTACCATCAGCATCTTTCAAAAGACTCCGAGTTGAAAGTTATTCTGCGAAATGTAGAAATTTTGTTTAGCAAAGAGCTTTATAGTCACTGTCGTGCTGAGCTGGTAAGGGCAGAAAACCTTGCTAAGAAAAATGAGCTTTTCACGGGCTTGTTGGAAGTTTACTCCTGGTGGAGAAGGGTAGAGCAGCACAAAAACCCGCATGACTACACCGCTTTTGCTCAGTTGTTAGATCATCAGCGCAAAATCATCCATTTGATCAATAACCGATTAGTATACAATCAACTTATTCTGGATGTATCGGTAGCGATGTCTCAACGCTCAAAGAGTAAGGTGCGTAATGAGGATTTACTCAACAACCCTGAAAATGCACTGAGTAGAGAAGCAAAAGTGATGCATTACAACTCACTATACTTTAGGAGAGTACAACAAGGAGAAAATGATAAGACCAAAAGTACTTTGCAGGAGTTAATCGTTTTTCTGGAATCTGATCAAGAGCGACTTGAGCAAGAACCAGGAATGTACTTTACTTCTCTCAATAATTTGATCAGCTATTGTGTCTTTAATAAAGAATATAAATATGCCATAGAACTGATAGGGAAAATAAAAGATGTTTACGGAAGCATGAAAAAAGCAAAAGGGAACCGTAACCTATTGAAACAGTTATTAAGAACATTAAATATCGAACTTGAAATCTATCGCGATGGGCATGGTACGCTACAGCCAGATACCCTAAACTACACTACTCATTTTGTGCAAGTGAACGAGTCAAAAATGCCCAAGGATTACTTAGTATCCTTTTGCTTCCAGTTTGCTAGTCTATATTTTGTTCAATATGATCTGAAAAGGGCCTTGTATTGGATCAATTACCTTTTGAACAGTACTAGGTTGAGGGCAGTGAGACCAGACCTCCAACGACATGCACGGATTCTCAATTTGATGATCCATCTGGAACAGGAAAATTTCTTTGTTTTGCGATATTTTGTGGACAGTACTCGTAGGTATCTCAAAAAGTATGATCGTCTTGCCGATCATGAAGTTGTCCTGTTGAAGTTCTTTTCTAGAATAGGGAAAGCGCCTATTTTAGAGCATAAGCGATTATTCATGGAATTGAATGAGCGGCTTTTTGAGCATGAAAATGTTGAGAATATTCCAAATGAAATTCTAGATTATTTGCGCTTAAAACCATGGTTAGAACGAAAACTGAGTAAAGTTTCCGTCTCTCAATAGACTGATATTAGTCAAACTCTTGCTTTGCTGCCAGTGCAGCACCAATAATCCCGGCATGGTTGCGATTCTCGGCTGGCACGACCTTCGTGTCAAGCTTTAGATATTCGGAATATGATTCAAACTTCTTACTGACACCGCCTCCTAAAATCAGCAGGTCTGGCCATAGCAAATCCTCAATTCGCTGCAAATACTCGTTGAGGCGATTTCCGAACTCCACCCACTCGAGGCCTTCATTTTCTCTTACCGCATTGGAGGCGACTTTTTCAGCAATTTGTCCTCTGAGTAGCAGATGTCCAAACTCCGTATTGGGAACCAGGTTTTTGCCGGTAAATAGAGCGGTGCCTATTCCTGTTCCTATAGCGGCGACGACGGTGGTGCCTTTTGCCTTCTTTCCGGCTCCAAATTTCATCTCAGCTAGCCCGGCAGCGTCTACATCGTTTACAAGATGAGTAGGGCAGCCTGTGGCCTTTTCGATTTGTTTCGAAGCGTTTAGTCCTATCCAGGCTTTATCAATGTTTGAAGCCGTTTTGACAATTTCATGCTTAACCGCAGCAGGAAAACCACATCCCACAGGCCCTTTCCAATTGAATTCCTGTACTAGATCCACAATCGTATTGATTACGGCCTTTGGCGTGGCAGGTTTTGGAGTGGGGATGCGGTGACGGTCAGTAAGTAATTTTCCTTTTTTCGTATCAACGATAGCACCTTTGATACCTGTGCCGCCAATGTCAATTCCTAGTATTTTCATAAAGCTGAAAAAACAAAACTAGGATTTTTAAAGCGCTCCTCAAGAGGATTTTCTCTTTTTCTTGAGGAGCACTTTTAGTATTTGGCAGGTGATGTCTATTCTAGCTTTTCTAGTGCTGTAAATGGACTGAGGTCTACGGATTCCGCAAGCGCTTTGAATTTAGGCCAATCATTCTCGAAAAACGTGTTTACCGTCTCGATTTGAGGAGTAAGTGATTCTTTGAATCTATTAATGAGCTTATTCTCCGTTGAAGTAGGTGCATGCAGTGCGTTGCTAGTGTAGAACCTTGCTGAGTTATAGTAGGCAATAATCGCATCAGGAGCACCTCGGCTAAATCCTTGACGCTTATCCTCGGGCCCCAGAAACTTATCCAGCATGACGTTCAAGGTATCTTTGAAATACTTGCAGGAGTCAATCTGCGTTTTCAAACCTTCTTTATCCTTTTTGCTGAATTTCTTGGAGAAGTCTTCTACTATTTTGATGCTCTTTTTCAATCGCTCCACTGCTTTGAGGGCCAGCCCTCCACTGATATCCAAGTCTTTCATCGCCTCATACCTGGCTGTTATCTCAGTATTTGTAAGAGCTAACCGTGGATCGTATTTTACCTCAATGGTAGTTGAGTCTTTTTGATCTCCAAAACTTAGTCTTACCTTATACATACCCGGCAGCACAGTGATGCCTGAGGGCTCATTCTTGGTATTTATTTCTGACCTGGTTAGACTATGAAGACCTTTTTCTGTCTTATCCCAAAGGATCTTGTGGATGCCATTCTTTTCAGGAGCTTTTTGTTTTACCGTTCTGATCAGCTTGTCTTGTTGGTCAAAAACTTCAAGTTTTAATGAGTCATACCTGACCTTATCTTCCTTTTCGTTTTGCTTGTCAGACTCTTCTAACGGCGGATCTTTTTTCCTGTTCTTTTTCCCCCTGCTAGTTGTTGCTTCCTTTTGTTCTTCCTTTTTCTCAGGTCGATTGATAGAATAGGTGATGATGGCATTGGTACTTCTATTTTCACCGTTGAAGATTCCGTCTGCTCCAAACCGAGAGCCTGAAGCCTGTTGACTGGCTACTACATATGCGGTGGGAGGAGTGTAAACATTGAGCTTTGGAGTCAAGGCGCTGCCATTGCTTGCGGCAATTTCTCTAAGCGGGCGAATGTCATCCAGAACGTATGCTGCTCGGCCAAATGTTCCAATAATAAGATCGCTTTCTCTGGGATGAATAATGAGATCCATGACATTGGTAGTAGGGAATGACTCCTCGTGCCACTTGACCCATGAAGAACCTGCATCTATACTGAGGTACAATCCGTCGTCGGTACCCAGAAACATAAGTTTGGATTCTTCTACATCTTCTACAATACATAAGGCGTAGCTAGATGCGTCATCGTTGTCAACGATGCGTTGCCAAGTTTGTCCATAGTCCTTAGTGCGATAGGCATAGGCAGAGTAGTTAAACCTTCGATAGTCGTTTGCCACTAAGAGTGCTTCGCCTTTGTTACTTTGAGAAGGTTTGATCTGAGCGATCCACGAACCTGCTGGTAAGCCTGGAATCCTAGCTGCTACATCACTCCATGAGTTGCCTCCGTCTTTTGTGATTTGCACTCTACCATCGTCGGTACCCACCCAAATAACATCCTTTTCGCTGGGGCTGGGGGAGATCACTAAAATGGTGCAGTGGTTTTCTGCTCCAGAGTCGTCGATAGTAAGGCCTCCGGTATCTTTTTGCTTTTGTTTGTCGGGGTCGTTAGTAGTGAGGTCCGGTGATATGACGTCCCAGGTTTGGCCTCCATCGGTGCTCTTATGAACAAACTGACTACCGAAATAAATGGTTTTGTTATCAAAAGGATCCCTAGCTAGACCTACGTTCCAATTGAACCGAAGCACTACATCTTCTTCAGGATATGTAGGCCTGATGAATTCAAAATAACCTGTCTGTCGATCGTAGATGCCCGCATACCCTTGTTGTGCTGTTGAAATACCATACCTATAATTTTCAGGGTCAGGTAATACATCAAATCCATCCCCGAATGATATTTCCTGCCAATAATCGTTTCGAATGCCTTGCGCTTTCCAGACGTAGGCAGGTCCTGCCCAGGAACCATTGTCTTGCATACCACCATACACATTGTATGGCAATTCATTGTCAACAGTAATATGATAAAACTGAGCTACTGGAATATTCTGAACAAAACGCCAGGACTTACCGCGGTCTCGGGTGATATTTAATCCTCCATCATTTCCATCAATCATAAAGTCTGGGTTTTCCGGGTGAATCCACCAGGCGTGGTGATCGGGATGTACACCCCGGGTTGTATTATACGCTGGCATCAATTGTTTGAATGACTTACCACCATCCTCGCTCACATTGACATAGGTAAAGATGCTAAATACCCTATTCTCATTGCTCGGGTCAACATAGATATCACTGTAATAAAAGGGCCTGTTCCCGATGTCATCTCCGGTATTGATCATTTTCCAGTTAAAACCACCATCTTCCGATCTATATAGCGCATTGTCTTTGGATTCGATCAGGGCGTAAACAATCTTAGGGTTACTTCGAGCTATGGCAATACCAATCCGGCCCAATTCACCTTTTGGCAAGCCATCTTCGTCGGTGAGCTTTTTCCAGGTTTCGCCTCCATCGTGCGTGATATGTAATCCAGAACCTTCTCCTCCCGATTTAAAAAACCAAGGGGTTCGGTTGTGCTCCCAAAGGGCAGCAATCAGTTTATTAGGATTAAAAGGGTCCATCACCAGATCAGCGACACCAGACCTATTGTTGGAAGAAAGCACCTTTCTCCAAGTAACGCCTCCATCCGTCGTTTTGTACACTCCTCGCTCGGGATGAGCTCCCCAAGGAGATCCTATAGCGCCGACATAAATGGTATTGGGTGCAGTAGGGTCTATCACAATCCTGTGAATATGCCGTGTTTTGTCAAGACCCATCTTAGTCCATGACTTTCCAGCATCAAGGCTCCGGTAAATGCCATTGCCTCCGTTTAGTGAGTTCCGGGGATTTCCTTCACCTGTGCCAACCCAGATCACCGAAGGATTGGACTGCTGAATGGCTACGGCCCCGATAGAAGCCGTGATCTCCTTTTCGAAAATCGGAGTCCATTTAATTCCACCACTTTCGGATTTCCATAGTCCGCCTGAAGCCGTTCCCACATACATGACATCAGGATCAGCAATCACAACATCGATTGCGGTGACACGGCCGGCCATTCCTGCGGGTCCGATACTTCTGGGTTTTAGATTCTCAAGGAGATCCATATCCAGTTGGGCAAAAAGCGCAAGGGGCAGGATCAGTGCGAATTGAGTTAATAGTTTTTTCATAGATCAGTCGATTTTCCTAGACAGGCCAAACTAACAAAGAAATGTGCATAGGATATCGCGCTTTTACATGGATGGATAAGTAGGGTTTTGAGCTTGTTCTTAATGATGATTTAATATTTGCTTCTGAGTGGTGATATGGCGAATAATTACATTTGTTATACCTAGAAGCACAGACGGGTGACAACCAAACGGCTAGACGAACATTCCTATCACCATCAATTGATCCAGCGGATACGCGAAAATGATCGTACCGCTTTTCGGGAGATATATGATTTATTCTGGAAAGACTTATATCTAATAGCATATAATATGATTAAATCAGAAATTATCTGCGATGATATCCTACAGGACATCTTTGTAAGTCTGTGGGATCGTAGGGGTCAATTGGAAATCAGCAACTTGAAGGCATATCTCTACCGAGCAACTAAACTCCAATGTTTGAACTGTCTCCAAAGGGAGAATAGGCTTGAACAATTCACAGAAAGAGCTATTAGCGGCCAAAGAGATAACTCAGTAGAAGATTGGATAGGTTATATGGAGCTTAATGAAGCAGTGCGAGGCTCTGTGGAAAAATTACCTATCAAATGTAGAGAGGTCTACGAACTCAGTCGGAATCAAGAGCTTTCAAATGCAGAGATAGCCGGAAAACTGGGTCTGTCTATCCAAACAGTAAAAAACCAACTCTCTAAAGCACTAAAGCAGATCAGACTATCCCTGGATCATGTTACGATATTGTTACCCCTTGTTATCGTAGTGTTATAGATTCCATTTTTGCCAAGTCCGGATAGTACGATTGCAGGCTTCATGTTACTTAAGGTTGAAACGCGCCAAAAGTGCATGAGTAACCAAAAATCAAAAAAAACTGATCATCCTGAAGAGCAGAAAAGACAGGAGCAAGTGCTTGAAAGCTTTGAGCGGTTGTTTCAGTCATTATCAGAAAGTCGCTTGTCATGGCCGAAAGGCTTACCCAATCCGGCGAGAAAATCCGAAATACTATATGAGAAGATCCAGGATTCCATTACTGACCATGCACCTCGAAACCGAGGTTTTAGATACCTTCAAATAGCAGCCGCTGTAGCTTTGATACTAGGTATATGTTTTTGGATGGTTCAATCAACAGGTGAACCCCCCAAAGTCCAACTAATTACGAAGACCACTTTGCGAGGGCAGAAGTTAGAGATACTGCTAAATGACGGCACTACGGTCAAATTGAATTCGGAAAGTGCCATTACCTACCCTGAGCAATTTGATGCAGGCAGTCGTAAAGTTCAGCTATCAGGAGAGGCTTTTTTTGATGTGACTCGTGATAAAATGAGGCCTTTTATTGTACAAACGGCAAATGCTCAAACCATAGTACTAGGTACTTCATTCAATGTGACAGCATTCACTGCTCAAAACACAAAAGTAACAGTGGCTTCAGGTAGGGTAAAAGTAATGGGGGCGGACCGCCTGGCTAAAAGTGAGGTCATTCTTATCCCCGGGATGAAAGCTGTAGTAGATACAAATCTAGATACCCTGACTACCTCAAAGGCAAGCTTAGAACAGACCTTAGCCTGGAAAGATGGCATTTTGAGATTTGATAAAATTAGTTTCAAAGATGCCGCTGTCATGATGGAGAGGTGGTTTAATGTAACCATCACTTTTAACGATCAGAGTTTGGAGCATTGTATTATCCGAGGAAAATACAAAAATGAAAACCTTGAAAACGTTCTGGAAAGCCTCCGATTTGTTCAGGGGATCAATTATGAATTCAAGACTTCGAGGGAGATAATTATTTCTGGCAGAGGGTGCCATGATAAAGCCTATGAGGACATAAACTGATTTGAAAAGAATGTGTGAACGACCATTTGATCGTATGCACGGAAGCCAATTGGCTTTGATAAAAAAAAGTCCGCTAAGCTGCTGCAACAGCAAGCGGACCGAAAACAATGTTTTACAATAATCCTTACAAACTTATGAAAACTATTCTACCGAATACTTTATTGCTTATGTCTAAGCATACTTTTCGGCTCTTATTACTCCAAGTTCTAACCATACATTTAATATCAGCTAGCGCTGGAACCGCACAGAACTTAGAGAATACTATCATCTCAATCAATGTAAAAAGTGCCACACTTGAGCAAGTTTTTCAAGCAATAGAGGAGCGCACAGAATTCATCTTTGCTTATAATGACGAAATCATCAAAAACCAGGAGAGAATAACAGCGTCCTTTCAAAATACTACCCTCAGATCTGCCCTGGAAAAACTTGGAAAAGAGGCCAGATTACAATTCAAACTGATCAATAAGACAATTTCCGTTAAACCTGCGAAACAAGTTGGAAAGGTACCGGAGGATGGAGTGATCATCGGGGTGGTAAAGGATAAGGAAGGCGGTCCTTTGCCTTTTGCGCTGGTTAAATTCAAAGAGCGGCCTGTAGGTACCACTACAGACGCCAGTGGCAAGTTTAGGTTGGATAAAGTGCCGGACGGTACCGTCTTTCTTGAGGTATCCTACGTCGGATATGAAACTATTGAGTTGGAGGTACAGGTTGCCGCATCTGGAACTACCGATGTAGAGGTGATAATGACCGAATCAAGTACGACCTTAGAACAAGTAGTAGTCTATGGTAATCTTTCTAGAGGTCAGGCAAAAGCACTACAAGAGCAAAGAGGTTCGGAAAACATCAAGAATGTCGTAGATAGAGAGAAATTTGGCCAATTCCCAGATCAAACAGCAGCTGAAACACTTCAGCGACTACCAGGAGTTTCTATCACCAGGGACCAGGGAGAAGGTGAAATGGTACAAGTAAGAGGATTGTCCGAAGATTTCAATATGCTTACCATCAATGGCGAGAGACTACCATCAGTTGAGGACGATGTGGTGGGTCGTTCCGTAGGCCTCGACGCCATCCAATCCTTTCTGATTGATAAGATTACGCTGTCTAAAGCCTTGACACCGGATATGGATGGAGATGCTATTGGGGCTACCGTCAATTTCGAATTGAGGAAGGCCGCTGATGAGCCGGAGGCCAATTTGGTAGCTTCAGGGGGATTGAATGCGCAAGAATCCGAATTCGAAGACTTGGGAACTGGTATCATGAATTTTGCGGGAATGGGAAGCAATAGGTTTTTGAATGGCAAGCTCGGTGTGCTACTCGCGGGAAGTTATTATCAGACCGATAGAGGATCCTTATTCAATTCCTGGAGATATAGTAATCGTGAGCAGGATTCGCTAAGTCGAAGGCGGACAACCGACTATGATGTCAGTAGGGAGAGAATAGGTTTAGTGGGTAACATAGACTTCAGAGCAAATGAGAGCCATTTGTTTACCTTCACTTACAACTTTAATAGGTACAACGATGAAGAGATTAGAAGACAGGCAAGATATGAAATTAGCAACGATAGAGAGCAACGCTACATTAGGAATAGGTTGGAACAACAAACTTTTAACTTCTCGAAACTCACAGGAGAACATCACATTGGAGAGGTAAAACTTGATTATGGGCTGGCTTATTTGACTGGAAGAGATCAGTCTCCGGATCGAACAGAGTTCCGTTTCAGAAGAAATAATGATGTGCTGGCCACCTTGTCCAGGCAAGAACAAGAAAATTTTAGTTCAAATACCGTATTTGACTTAGAACCATTTGCTTTAAATCAAGTACGCTTAACTCCTTACGACAATTCAGAGAATCAGACCGTTGTGCAACTCAACGTGGAAATTCCCGTTTTGGAAAACAATCTTATCAAGTTTGGTGGTAAATGGAGGCATCTTGACAGGGAAGTGAGGAATCCTGATAGGATTACCGCCAATGCCACAGATGATACTCCTGCCATCGACGTTCCTAATGGTGGTTTTGCATTGGCTGGAGTCACATTTGAGGATAATACATACGCCGCTCTCAATCTCTCAGGTGGTACTGATTTCGACTTCGAGAATGGTGATAACTCATATAATGCTCAGGAGGATATCTTTGCGGGCTATTTCATGAATACAACAAACATCACCAACAAGTTTTCTTCTACTATCGGCGTCCGAATAGAGCAAACTAACCAGGAGTATACAATTTTGGATAACAGTCGTACTAAGACAAAAGGTGATTTCTTCAATATCCTGCCTTCCTGGCATTTGAAGTATCATGCTAGTGACAATGTTCTTTTGAGAGCCTCTTATTCAAGTGGTCTAACTCGCCCAAACTATCAGGCTTTAATCCCAGTTACTTCTGAAACAGGTGTCGGAGAAGAGGCCGTTGGCAATCCGAACCTGAAAGCTACCACGGCAAATAATATTGATTTTATGATCGAGTACTATACCAAGTCCTTGGGGTTTTTCTCCTTAGGCCTTTTTGGTAAGTTTCTTGAAAACCCTGTCGTCCCGGTTGCCACTGATGAGCTAAGACCAGATAATACCCTCGTCACTGTTACTCAGTTTGAGAATTCAGGCGATGCTACAGTCTTGGGAGTTGAGCTATCTGCATCACAAAAACTCTCGGTGTTAAACATTGCCGCTTTAAAATACCTGGGGTTTGATTTTAACTATACCTATGCACACAGTACATCAAACTTTGGGACTGAGCAGGATGATTTACCATTGCGCAGAAGTCCCGAACACACAGGCAACCTATCTTTTAGCTACGACAACCCAAGTGGTCTATTTGCAGTGTTGGCTGGCACATATCGAGACTATGTATTTGACAAGTTTGAAAGTGATACCAATATTTGGTTGAGTAGTACCTTCCATCTAGATGCCACTGTTGGGTACGCCATTTCTGACCGGCTACGCGCCAAAGTTCAAATCAATAATATAACTAATCAAGCCAATGAGGAGATCGAATTACGACCTGATAGGGAATTTTCACGCGTTCATGAGCGAGAAGCATATAACATCTGGGCCACTTTCGGTCTGGAATTGAACTTACGATAGTTGAATGGTCCCTGGGTATTATAGCACTTATAGCGCCCAGGACATTCCTTATTCTAGCATGATCAATTTAAAGTCTTTTTTAACGATAAGCTTCGTATTCCTCGCGTTTGGGGCTCTATGTCAACAAGTGTGGGAACTCCGACGATTCCAACATGAGAATAGCCGACAAGCAGTAGCGGTTACAGACGAGTACATTTTAGTGATTGATAACTCAGCGATTGCGAAATTAGACAAGCGTGATCTAACGGAGGTAGCGATATGGAGAGATACGACAGGAACTATCCCTCATTTAAACAGTGGTTTTGTTTGGAGAGACACGCTTTACTGTGCTACATCCAATTACCCCCAAGTGCCTATGACGAGTTCTATTGAAGTATTTTCAATTGACTCCCTGCGGCATGTAGGCACTCATAGCTTTGGCATATTCAAAGGATCATGCACCTGGATTGTACGTCAGGGTCAACATTGGTATGCCTTTTTCGCGCATTATGAAAATCGGGCTCAATCAGAGGGACGAGGGGTGGAGTGGTCAACCTTAGTTCGGTTCGATGACCTGTGGGTTGAGCAATCTACATGGACGATACCTATGGCTTTGGTAGGCCAGCTTAGACCTTACAGTCTATCTGGAGGGCTTTTTTTGGATGAAACACATCTGATATGCACCGGGCATCATGATCCAATAGCTTTTCTTTTGAGAATCCCAGAATCCGGGTCTGATTTAATATTGGAGAAAGAAATCAAAGTTCCCATAAAGGGGCAAGGTATTGCCTATGATGATTATAGAAATAGTTACTGGGGGATTGATAGGTCAAAAAAGGAAGTTATCGAGTTCAGGATCGAAAATTGATCAGAAACAAAAAAATCCCAGCAGAAAACTGGGATTTTGTATAATCAAGATTTTTTAGATCAATATCTTCCACCACCACGGTTGTAGCCACCGCCACCACCGCGATTGTAGCCACCTCCATTGTCTTCACGTGGTCGTGCTTTTTTCACTACAATGGTGCTGCCCTCAAACTGTGACTCGTTTAATGCATCGATACTTTGTTGAGCTTCACTGTCATCATCCATCTCCACAAATCCAAATCCTTTAGAATTACCGGTGTCCCGGTCCATAATCACTTTAGCAGAGGATACTTCCCCGTACTGTTCAAATAACTCACGCAAACTATCGCTTGTCGTGTTACGGCCTAATTTTGCCACGAAAATGTTCATAATAATTAAATAAGGTAAATTAAAAAGGAAATAGCATGTAAAGGCGAGCCAGAATCATACAATTGCCCATCTGGCCTCTAAATTAAGTCAAATATCAACCAATCAAAGCGTTTCCTTGATATTAATGCTATCTCCGAGAAGAGGACTTCTATTTTTTTTCAATTGAGCCTCTGAGAATAAATCGTGAAACTTCTTTGGAATAGGAGTAGGACGCTTGCTTTCCACATTGACAAAATAGCCGGATTGTACGCCTGAACAATGTATTCGCTTGCCTGCTTTGATTTCAAAAGAGCATTCCCATTTCGACCTATTGACATTGGACATCCAGACCTCTCCTAAAGGATGATCGTGAATGGTCAGTGGATGGTGATACTTGACCTGTGTATCTGTCAGGACCGGAGACTTACCCTCTTCAAATAATTCTTGGAATGGATAGTAAGTGTCCAAAAAGTACATCCGCAAATCCTCAAACCACCTGACATAAACGATATTGCTCACGATGCCAAGTACGTCAATATCATATCCATTGACAGAGATTTCTTTCTGGAGTAGTAGGGGCTTTGATTTGCTCATGAGCGTCAACTGACTTTGGGGGAAATTAACAAAAAAGCCACTAACAGGTCGAAATTAGTGGCTTTTTTGTAAAATGTTGTTTTAAAACTGTATCGACAAACCAAAATAGGGCATCGTGTAGTGGGTGACATCGTAGGATCCATCCCCCGTCTCTGTAAAAGCCCAATAATAGTCTACGCCGGTAGCCAAAAATTTATT
>JAHCMJ010000123.1 GCA_019192485.1 Cyclobacteriaceae bacterium HetDA_MAG_MS6
ATAATATCATCAGACACACCGCAGTCATTCCATTTGGAGGTAACATCATCACCTCTGATATTAAGCAGGGTTGTATGGTGATGGAGCATCAGGCAGAGCAATTGAAGACCAAGTTTGGGCGGGCCATTTCAGAGGAGGCGAGCCCTAATGAGATCGTATCTATTCCAGGTCTTCGCAATAGACCTCCTAAGGAGATATCTGTTAAAAACCTCGCCCACATCATTGAGGCCAGGATGGAAGAGATCATAGAGATGGTGCATACCGAAATTATCACGTCTGGCTATAACAAGAAGTTGGCGGCCGGTATTGTGGTTACCGGTGGAGGTTCGCAACTGACCAATCTGCGCCAGCTATTTGAATATATGACCGGCCTGGATACCAGGATTGGATATCCAAATGAGCATCTAGGTAAAAGCAAGGTAGACAATGCCAAAAGTCCAATGTTTGCCACGTCGGTGGGATTGGTACTATCTGGCTTCAAAGCACTTGATGTTCGAGAAATGCAATATCAGGAGTTAGCGATGCAACACAATACTGGAAGACGAAAGGAAAAACAAGGGACAAAATTTTTTCATAGCATACTGGAAAAAACCAAGGGACTTCTGATCGATGACCTAGATGACAAAAAAGATTATTAAACAAAGACAACCTTGAAAGGGAAGTATTTCTTTCAGCTTTAAAAAAAAGACATTATGGCAGAGAACACTTATGCATTCGATTTACCCACACATCACAAGTCGATTATCAAAGTGATCGGCGTAGGTGGAGGAGGAAGCAACGCAGTCAACCACATGTTTAATCTTGGCATTAGAGATGTTGAGTTCGTGATATGCAACACGGATAGTCAGGCACTTCAAAGTAGCCCAGTGACCAACAAACTGCAAATAGGGATAGACCTGACAAGCGGTCTTGGAGCTGGAGCTAATCCTGAGAAAGGGCGCAATGCCGCTATAGAGAGTAAGGAAGACATTCGGGAGATGCTTTCGGAGGATACCAGGATGGTATTCATTACCGCTGGTATGGGAGGCGGTACCGGTACTGGTGCAGCTCCTGTTATCGCTCAGGTAGCTAGAGAAATGGATATTTTGACGGTAGGTATCGTTACAGCACCCTTTGGCTTCGAAGGGAAGAAAAAGATGAATCAGGCTAATGAAGGTATCCGCGCTTTGAAAGAAAACTGCGACACCGTTCTGGTTATATTAAATGACAAGATCAAAGAGATATTTGGTAACCTACCGATCAGAGAGGCATTTGCTCAAGCCGACAATGTGCTGACAACTGCTGCCAAGGGGATTGCAGAGATCATCACTGTTCCCGGATATGTCAATGTCGATTTCGAAGATGTAAAAACTGTCATGAAAAATGCAGGGGCAGCTGTTATGGGATCGGCTCAAACCTCAGGTGATAGTCGAGCACGTCGTGCGGCTGAGATGGCGCTAAACTCTCCATTACTCAACAATCAAAATGTCCTTGGAGCAGAAAAAATTCTGCTTTCTATCATGTCGGGCGATCAGGCTGAGCTCCAAATGGATGAGTTGGCCGATATCACTGACTATATGCAGGAATTTGCTGGTGATGACGCAGATGTGATATTTGGTCATGGCGTAGATCCTGATTTGGGTGAGAATATCAGGGTGACAGTCATTGCGACGGGTTTTGCGACGGAGGAGGAAATGGAGATCAAACATAGATCGGCCACTGAGCAGATCGTGATGTCTGAGGAGCCTTCCTCTTTGAGTGAAGGGACCAGCAATGAATCCACTCGGACTGTATTTGACCTGGAATCCACCAGGCCTGTAAAGCAACCGTCTTTATTTCAGCAAGAAGATGCTGACCAGGAAGATGAATTTGATTTTGAGTTACCAGATGTTTCCGAAGAGCCCAAGGAAGAAAAGGAGGTACCATCTTTTAGCTTCGAGTTTACCAAGCCGGGAGTAGAAGATGAAGATGAGAAAGAAGAGGAGTTCAGTTTTGAGATCGACAACGAATTCGAGGTAGTAAATGATCATGAGGAGGAAGATTCGGAATTGGAAGAGCTACAAGGAATGGCACATCCACCATCAAGGAAAGTAGAACTCATGGAAGCAAGAAGACAGAGAGAGGAACTGCTCGATTCCGCGAAACCATCCGAACTGATCAACCCGGAGACCTTCAAAGAGAAGTGGGATGTACCAGCCTACGAACGAAAGAAAATAGCCTTGCAGCAAGTACCGCATTCCTCAGAACGCAATGTGTCGCGCTTTAATCTAACAGATGATAAGCAGATATTGGGTAATAACAAGTTTCTGCATGACAATGTAGATTGAGCTATGTTTTACAATGCTTTAGGGTACTATTGATTTGTATTTTAACAGGTGTAAACCTCTGCATATGTCTGCCCCGGCCTGAAAGCTGGGGCTTTTTTATATATAATGGCTGCATCTAAGGCATGACATATGTTATCAAAAAATGATTAGGATTTACCAACGAAAGTTTTAAACTTTATACATGTAAACGCACTCGCCAGCAGCGTTTGTCCGTCACCGCAACTAGAAACATGTATTATGAAATACTTCGCCAGGTCTTTCATCATTGAGTACTACTATTTACTTTCAATAGTATCATCGTTGTTCCATCAATTACCTCTGAAATTTCCTGTTGCAGTTTGTAAGATGAATATGGTTTTGCAAGGAAAAAGCAGGAAGAATGGATACTAACTTGATGAATCAAAAGAGTAGTAAACGACTTTCTGTTAGCAAAGTGGTTTTGCTGATTATTGGCCTGCAGTTACTTCCTTTGGTACTACTTGCATTTGCTAAAAACGAAAACACTCGTGATTTGGAAGAAGGCGCTATATGGATAATTATCTTTTTGGTAACATTTCAACAAATATCGGCAGCTATTATAGCATTCAAACGCCGGTTTGGGCATCTTTCTCGACACAAATGGGATAGGAGCTCATTACCAGATGCCGAAGATCAAAAACAAAAACCTATTCGTCGAAAAGCAGCCGTAGCCTAATCTCATATAGCCCTGATTTTTTATGAGCCTAGCGATTACTTATCTGTGCGGTAACAGTTGCTAATCGGGATCAGTTAACTTAGTCCCATTAGAAAAACTACTTATGGAATTCAAACATTTAATTCAAATTGCAGCAGTCGCTCTACTGATATCCTGCCAGGGACTTGATCAGGGCAAGACGGAAATGCCTCCAGGTTTAGACCTGGAGCAAATGGATCTGACAGTTGATCCTAAAGTTGATTTTTACAAGTTTGCCAATGGTAATTGGCTTGAAAAAACAGAGATCCCCGCGGACGAAGGTCGCTGGGGTGGCTTTGGTGAGCTAGCGGACAGAAACAATAAAGTGGTACTTGATGTATTAGAGAGGGCCGCCGAAAATACAGATTTCAAGGATGGCTCTGATGAGCGGAAGGCGATCAATTTTTACGGCATAGGCATGGATTCGCTTTTGGCTGAAAAAGTAGGAGTATCAGCCCTCGAAAACTGGTATCAGAAAATTGATGATCTAAAAGACAAAAGCGCACTTTCTCAACTATTGGCAGATTTGCATGTTTACGGATATGGCCCATTCCATGGATCCTTTGTCTTGGCTAACCTTAGCAACAGCGATATCAACTCCTTTTACATTGGTTCAGGAGGCTTAGGACTGCCTAATAGAGAGTATTATACGAAAACAGACAGTAAGTCTATGGAGATCAAGGAGAAATATGCGGGGCACCTTGCCAATATACTCGAACTCTCTCAAGCAGGATCTGACTATGACGCCATGTCTGAAGCTATCATGAGCATGGAAAATGAGCTAGCCGAATCCACACTTACTCCTATTGAGCAACGAAACATTCCTGCATTGAATAACCCTATGGCAGTTGAGGACTTGATAGAACTTGCTCCACTTTTGGATTGGGATACATACCTAAGTGGCATTGGTGTGAAAGAAATTGATACCTTGATCGTCACTGAGCCCAAATTTCTAAGCGGTATGAATGCCGTATTGGATCGAAGCTCACTCGATGATATCAAGGCATACTTAAAATGGCATGTGGTTAACAGGGCTGCACCCTATTTAAATAACGATTTGGTACAGGCCGATTTTGACTTCTTTGGAAAAGTTATCCGTGGGACTGAAGAAATGCGCCCCAGATGGGAAAGAGTTTTGGGAAACACCAACAGAGCTGTAGGAGAAGCTTTGGGGAAAGTGTACGTAGCTGAGACGTTCCCTCCTGAGGCAAAAGCATCAGCGGAAGAGATGGTAAACAACTTGCTTCAAGCTTTCGAAGGTCGAATCAATAATCTGTCTTGGATGTCCGATGAGACTAAAACGCAGGCATTGAAGAAATTGAAAAATCTCACTGTCAAAATCGGATATCCGAATAAGTGGAGAGATTATTCAAATCTTGTTGTTGAAACCACCGGAGAGTCCTATAACTATCTGAGTAATATTGAAAATGCAGCGAAGTGGCGATTTGTCGAGAGCGTAAAGGAAATTGGTCAATCAGTGGACAAAGAAAGATGGGCCATGAACCCTCAGACAGTTAACGCCTATTTCAATCCATTAAACAATGAGATCGTTTTTCCTGCAGCCATTTTGCAACCTCCATTTTATAATTACACTGCTGATCCTGCTATCAATTATGGAGGTATGGGTGCTGTGATAGGTCACGAGATCTCTCATGGGTTTGATGACCAGGGAAGCAGGTTTGATGCGGATGGCAATCTTGTCAATTGGTGGACCGAGGAGGATAAGACACGCTTCGAGGAGAGAACCAAGCTGTTGGTCGAACAATTTGATGCCTATCAGCCACTGGATAGTGTCAATGTGCAAGGCAAGCTCACACTTGGTGAGAATATTGGTGACCTGGGAGGCCTAAATGCCGCTTACGATGGATTAAAAATTCATTTTGAAAAGAACGGCAAACCGGAGCCAATCGATGGATTTACGCAGGAGCAGAGATTTTTCATCTCTTGGGCGACTATCTGGCGTACCAAGTATCGGGATGAAACACTGCGTACTCAGATACTGACAGATCCGCATAGTCCGGGTATGTTTCGAGCGATAGGTCCATTAGTCAATATGGAGACCTTCTATGAAGCATTTGATATTCAAGAAGGAGATGAGCTTTGGAAACCTGAAGACCAGAGAGTCAAGATCTGGTAAATTAAGGAGTAAAATTTTGAAGGAAATAGGCGGTCATTCTATAATGGCCGCCTATTTCCTATTTTACGTGAAAATACGCTGTCTTGGAAATGATGTCGCCCGTTGATGTCATACCCTCAACTTTTACTTGAAATTGACCTTTGTCATCGGATGTATAGAAACTGATCTCAGTTTCTTGTTTTTTGATCAACTCCACCTGCGGATTCCAAAACAAGGTAGTTCGTCTGTCAGGCTTTGCAAACGATAAGGATCTATCACGATAATCTGGCATTGGGAATGGATCGTTCTCATGATATCCCGGGTGGATGAAGTTAACTATCCCGACACGCTCCCAATCTTTTCTGCCTTGCCCTCGACGTGAGTGTACGGCAATAACACCGTTTCCTCCTCGACTGCCATAGATGACAGCCTTAGTGCCTAACAATAGGTCGATGTGGTGTATGTCCTGAATAGCTAAGGACAGCAGTGCGTCGAAGTCTACAATGTTATTATCAAGTAGTACCAGTGGTTCTTCTGATTCATTGAACCGATTTCTACCTCTGATCAAAACAGTCTCATTAGGATAAGCACCGATCACTTGCAATCCTGGGGTTCGCCTGAATACATCATAGATACTCAAAGCTGTATTAAGATTAGGAAGTGAGTCCATGATCACCTGATGATCTGGTTTGAAGTACAATTGTCCCTGTCGATAGTTGGGTTTTTCAAATGGTTTGGGTCCACTGGCTATCTCCACGGGGTCCAGCATGATCATATTACTAAAATCAAAAGCAGAGTCCACTTTATGAATGATTTTCGACTTTTCGATGAACCTGCTTATCTCTTCTCCCGAAGGGTCTTCGATCAGCTTCGAAAAAGGTAAGATGGCCGGAACATCTCTTTCGATAAGCTCGATCCGGATTCGATCATTATTGATCTTGTTACGAGCTGCGGCAGAAGCTGGAAAACTTGCTTGTAACACTGCGGTAAGCTCGTGAGCAATGTCTAATGGACCAAATTCGAAGTACCCTTCTTTGTTGGACTGGACAGTTTCCTTAAACAACGGATTTTCGAGGAATGTTAAATCTAGTGATGCTCTGACAGGCTTCTTTCGATTATAGTACTTTGTTGTTTTGCCTCTGACGGAGAAACCTAGCTCATGGGAAAATGTCAGACCCTTATCCTCCAGTTCGACAGATAACTCAGGCATACGACTCAGTGAGGAGCTAATCAGGAAGTTGTTTAGCACCTGGTTGTTATCCTGATTAGTGTTATAGTACCGAAGCATGCCATCGTTGATACTATTCAGGTCAGATGAAAGTAGAAGGTAGTTTTTAAGGTTCTGGGGTGTTGTCGACGGTTGGGCCATATCTTGGACGGAAATGGAGAACACCCCGGCTGGAGATTTTTTCCCCTTCATTTCCAGTAAGACATCAGCCTCCGACCTGGTCCCATACTCCATCTTAGAGAGTGACAGGTCAAGTTTAGTATGCCTTCTGTCGGACTCTACAAAGAATATTCTCCTATTTTCAATAGCGCCGTCTTGATCAAAGTAAATAAACTCCTGTAAGCCATCGGAGAGCTCGCTTTTAGCAATTGTAGTAAAGATAAACTCCTCATCCTTTTTTGCCTTGGAGACGATAAATACATTGCCCCTATTATGACCAACTAGAAAACCACTTACAGGTGAAGAACCTTGGACGGAGATGAAAACATTTTGATCATTTTGTCTAACTGTGAGTACTGTTCCTCTTTCTTTGATTTCCGGTAAACTCACTTCTTCCTCATTGTCGACTACAAGCGTATATTTTTTTCCACTTTCCGGGATTAGAGGGAATTTTCCTACTCCGTGGGAAAAATGTACAGTATAAATGGCGTCATTATCATTCTCTAACAATTTTGCAGTTTTAATAGATGATGGGCCCACTGCGACTACCTGATTGACAAGATTCTGAACAAGTTGACCACCTTCTACAGAGAGTTTGATTTCTGGCTCATACGGAGCTTGGATCTTAGCTACTATATTTTCTTCCCTGACGTTGACGACCTGAACGTCCTTGCGGAAAAACAACTCTTGGGGGAAATTTCGCATAAAATTAGTGTAGGCCCTTACTCGATACCATCCGCTTTTTAAGTTGTCAGGGATTGGGAGGTTTCCGTGTCCTGTTCCATTTTCAATTTTGATGACTCTTTCAGTAATCACACCTTCTTGATCCACCAACTCCACATATAATACACGGCTTTCCACTCCAGGCTGGTGTGTTTGGGCATCGAAGGCATAGGCTGTAAACCAGATGTTATCTAAAGTTGAAAATAACTCCTTATCCAAGGTCAGATATACCTTTTCAGTAGGGTATTGTGCTTGGATAGTAGCTAGGTCTTCAAGCTTTGAGGCAATGATAGAGTCCAGATTCTGACTTCCTGAAGAAAGAACGCTGAAAAAGGCCGGGAAAAGTGAGAGAATTTTCATAATCATAGCGTTACTAATTAGATTAACAGAATAATACCTCGATGGTTATGCTCTTGTTGGAATAGCATAACTTTTTACAGCGATATTTTTACCATCAAAAGCAAAAGATGAGCCCATTTCTTTCAATAGTGTTTTACTTGATTATCCTTATTCTGAATGGAGTTCCGTTGACAATCGAGAGTGTTCAAGACTGTAAGGCACTGCTTGATGGAAAATTTGTAAACTACTCTGGCGATTGCCGTCGTGGTCTAGCCCATGGAACAGGTAAAGCAGGGGATGTCATATGCTATGAAGGACAATTTAAAAAAGGCCGGCCTCATGGCAAAGGGACCTATCATTGGGAAAATGGTAGCTTTTACAAAGGCAACTGGGTCGCGGGCTTAAAAGAAGGTAAAGGGTTACTCGTTATGAAAAGGGAAAGTGAGCCAGACAGTGTTTTAAGTGGATATTGGAAGAGGGACAAGTATGTAGGTACAGGAAACGAAAAAAAATGGGAAGTCAGGCGAAACGTTATGGTTCGTCGTTATAGATTTGAAAAGGTCAGTGATGAAGGTGACGAGGTAGAGATCATCATCAATAGAAACAACACGCGTTTTACAAGTTTCAGCAATTTGAGACTTGCCGGAAACGGAGTTGAATTTCGAGATGCGTTGAGGATGGGCTTCATGAGTGCGCACTTCCCCTTTGAGGGTAACATATTGATGCTAGCACCTAATCACTTTGGAGTTGCGCCACATGACGTAAGTTTCGAATACGTCATTTACGAGCCAGGTAAGTGGATACTGCGCATAGAGGTTTAAAACTGAATCAACTCTTTCGCTTGTTTCTCCAACCTTTTTTGATAGCCCTCGCTTTTTATGTAACCCTCACTACTTAGGTGATCTTCAATTTGAGCCAATTTTGGTTTGTTAGCGAGTACATGCATACCACAATAATTAAATATATCGGTCAGATGACTGAGGGCAAGGCCGCCACCTTGCACCCCTGAAGAAAGACCTACCAGAGCACACTTTTTATGGCAAAAAGTAGATGGGAACTCCAGACCGTCAATAAAAGCCTTTAAAACACCAGGGAAAGATCCGTTGTATTCAGGGACTATAAAAACAAATTTTTCTGACTTTTTCATTTGCTGTCTGATCGGGTTAAAAGCTGGGTTCTTGCCAGAGTTTTCGTACAATGCCGAAATGATGAAATCACCAGGAAGATCTGCCAGGTCGATCAAAATGCTTTCAGCATTCTCTTTTGCGAGAATATCCTGGTAGATCCGACTTATAGTTTTCGAGACAGCATTGGTCCTGTTGGTGCTACAGATAATGGAAATCATATTAGGTAGGAATTAATGGTCGCAACCGGCCATCTAGAATGGAGTTGCCAATAAAAATAAAATGATGGAATATTGCGTTTCATTAATCAACTTTCCAATAGTAAGAAAAGTTTCTGCAAATGATAGAAGGCAAAAATGCGATAGTTACGGGAGTGAGTAAAGGAATAGGGTTGGAAATTGTGAAGCAACTTATCGGCCAGGGAGTGAATGTAGCGGGATGGGGTCGAACCAAACCTTCTTTCAGTCATGATAATTTTCACTTTATTCAGACAGATGTCAGTCGATGGGAGCAGGTACAAGTGGCATTCTCAAAAACCTCCGGCCTATTGGGAGAAAACATTCATTTTCTGATCAATAATGCTGGTTATGGGGTGTTTGGTCCGGTAGAAGAGATGGACAATGATACTTGGGAAGGTATGTTTAATACCAATGTCCATGGCCTATTTTATTGCAGCAAAATAGTTATTCCAGGGATGAAAAAAATGGATCAGGGCCATATTGTAAATATCAGTTCCATTGCAGGGAAAAATCCCGTGAAAATGGGAGTAGCTTATGCAGCTACCAAACATGCGGTGACCGGAATATCACATTCGATGTACATGGAATTGAGAGATTTTGGGATTAAAGTATCGTGTGTATATCCTGGTTCGGTGAGTACTCATTTCTTTGACAACATCGACTCCATCAAGGTAAGTGAGAACATGATGAGAGCCGAGGACGTTGCTCAATCTGTCGTTCAAATACTAGATACCCATCCCAATTATCTTCCGGTCGATATAGAGGTACGTCCTCTCAGGCCAAACGGAAAACCTACGCAAAAGTAGATGTCTATAATAATTGATCGACTTAGTAAACACTACGGAGCTCAAAAAGCTGTAGATGACATTTCATTTGAAGCCAAGCCAGGTGAAATCACTGGATTTCTTGGGCCTAATGGCGCGGGTAAATCTACTACTATGAAAATCGCCACAGGCTATTTGTTTCCGACAAGTGGTACTATTCGAGTCGCCGATATTGATGTTAGGCAGTTTCCGAAAAAGGCAAAACAGGTCACGGGTTATCTGCCAGAGCATAACCCGCTTTATCCTGAGATGTATGTCAAAGAATATCTATCCTTTGTTGCAGGATCTTATCGAATCCAAGGAAAAGCGAAAAGAAAAAAAATCGGAGAAATGGTAGATCTGTGCGGCTTGGGACGGGAGCAGCATAAAAAGATCAAAGCCCTTTCAAAAGGATATAGACAACGAGTCGGTCTGGCGCAGGCCATGATCTCAGACCCGGAGGTTCTGATCCTCGACGAGCCGACTACAGGCCTGGACCCCAACCAGATCCAGGAGATCAGGATGGTGATCAAGCAGATAAGTGTTTCCAAAACCGTAATCTTGTCTACCCATATCATGCAGGAAGTCGAGGCCATATGCGATAAGGTGGTCATCATCAATCGTGGCTCTATCGTGGCTGATGGGACTCTGGCAACATTACGGTCAACTTCAGCAAATGCGGAGATGTTTGAGGTGCGGTTTGAGAATGAAGTTGATGAAAGCCTATTTGCAAATGACGGCCTTCAAATTGAAAATATAGACGGTTTGACTTTTCGTATTGCAGGGCAAGCGGGAGAGGCTCGTAAGGTTATTATGAGGAGAGTTACTGACCATGACTTACCACTCATTAGTATCAGCAAGGTAGGAGACTCCCTGGAAGAGATATTTCAGTCATTGACTCAAGACCAACATGATTGAGATCCTAAAAAAGGAAATCAATGAGTTTCTCAACTCCTTGATTGCTTATGTGGTCATTGGTGTCTTTCTAACAAGCATCGGTCTATTGATGTGGGTATTCCCTGACACTAGTGTATTGGATTATGGGTATGCTAGTATGGAGCCCCTGTTTTCCATGGGACCCTATGTTTTCATGTTTCTGGTGCCTGCCATTACCATGCGGTCGATAGCTGAGGAGAAAAAGACAGGAACGATCGAGTTATTGTACACCTTACCTTTCACTAATTTGCAGATCATCTTAGGGAAATACCTTGCAGGATTTAGCTTAGTAGTTTTTTCTGTTTTACCTACCGTGGTGTATTACTTCTCGCTGTCAGCACTTGGCAATCCTCCTGATAATCTGGATACTTCAGGGATTGTTGGATCATACATCGGACTTATTTTGTTAGGAGGTGTTTTCACTTCACTTGGATTGCTATCTTCTGCCGTGACAGAAAATCAAATTGTTTCATTCGTGTTAGCTTCCTTTTTATGTTTCATGTTTTATGCGGGATTTGAGTCATTGGCTGCTATCGATATCTGGGGAGATTGGGCGTATTACCTAGAGCAGTTTGGAATCTTGTTTCACTACAATGCCATGAGTAGAGGCTTGCTTGATTTCGGAAATTTAGCCTACTTTTTGGGAGTCATTGCCATTAGCCTATCGCTTACCCACTTTACCTTAGCCGCTAAGAAATGGTAAGCCAAAGTGATCATAAGTTGAGCTATGTTTTGCAGTTTCTCATCGTAGCGCTGACGGTGCTCCTGATCAACCAGATAAGTTCAAAATATAGGGTGTGGTGGGACCTGACCGAGGAAAAAAGGTATACTATATCCGAGTCATCCAAAGAAACTCTCGATGACCTTGAGGAGACTTTGACCATTGAGGTTTATCTGACTGGCGAGCTGCCCTCCAATTTCAAAAGGTTTCAAAATGCTATTGAAGATTTGCTTGAAAGGTTTGCCTATTATGGAGGAAGTAACATTCAATATCGATTCGTTGATCCAAATCAAGCCGGTAGTGCAAGGTCCAGAAATGAGTTTTATCGAAGTCTGGTTGAAAAAGGACTGCAGCAGACAAATCTCACTTATACCAAAGATGGACAGAAAAGCGAAAAAGTTGTTTTTCCTGGAGCCGTCTTGTCTTACCAGGAAAAGGAAGTAGGGATACAACTGCTCAAAGGAAACCGTGCCGGTGCTATTGAGGAGATGCTAAATCAATCTATTGAAGGACTAGAATACGAACTAATTAGTGGCATTCACTCCATTATAGATGATAGTAGAAAAAGGATAGGGTTTGTGATGGGGCACAATGAACCGGACACGAGTCAGTTGGCGGGGTTTACCAACGTAGTTTTATCAAAATATGATCTGTACAGAATAGACTTGCCTAATCGTTCTACTCCGCTATTAGGTTATGATGCGATCATTGTTGGTAAGCCGTCTACAGCATTCTCTACTCGCGAGAAGTATTTGTTGGATCAGTATGTTACTAGTGGAGGCAGCTTGATGCTCATGATTGATGTGATGAGTGTAGATCTGAAAGATGCGGAAGGGGAGGGTACAGTCCCCAAGTCCAACGATCTGAAGCTTGAGGATCTGCTTTTTAACTGGGGGGTGAGAATCAACCAGGACTACGTGGTCGATTTGAGTTGCGGAGATTATCCAGTTGTGGCCGGTATGGTTGGCAATCAGCCACGAATACAACTCTTGCCATGGCCTTACTTTCCTGTCATAACCAACTATGGTGATCATCCTATGGTTCGCCATTTAGATGCCATGCGCTTAAGGTTTACTTCAACTATAGATACCGTAAAAGCACCAGGTGTTCGAAAAACGCCTTTGTTTCTGACATCGAATTATACCAAAGTGATGACGCCTCCCTTTCAAGTGAGTTTTGATGACCTGCGAGAAGAGTTACGACCGGAGTTTTTTACCTCAGGAGTGAAGAGCACAGCATATCTGTTGGAGGGGCAGTTCAGGTCTTTGTTTAGAAATAG
>JAHCMJ010000124.1 GCA_019192485.1 Cyclobacteriaceae bacterium HetDA_MAG_MS6
ATAATTGGAGAAAAAAGTTGAATTTAGAATGGTCCGATAACTAGTAAGGCTACCGGCTTCAACATTTGTATGTTGAACCTTGGAGATAATAGAGAAATCTTGGATAGGTCTCCTTCTGATTACTTTGCTACAATAAAAGAGAACTTGGAAGACAAGTTTATGAGTGTATTGGAATCACATTTTATTAACGATGAAGCACTTAATGCCATCGAGTCGAACGATTATGAAGGATTCATCGCACAGCGAAGCAGCTTGATTATCGAAAAAGTAAACCAATTAACAACACAATAAAATATCGATAACAAGCGCTTCCATGAATGATCTTTAGGAAGGGGAACGACAGTTAATTTACTGAAAAATATCTCTATTTTCTAGCTTAGGGCTGATTTCTTCAAACAGCGATCTTTAAAAAAGTAATCATTACGGTCAAGGATGAGTGTAGTCCTTCCCAGCAGCTAACACCCGACAAAAATCAACCATCTATTACCGCTTTTTACTATCTTTCCAATCCTTAAAGGGAAAAGCGTTCCAGCAAGGTAGAGGGTAGATGCAGGCTTTTTGTCTTTAACGTTATGATCGATTTCAGGAATGCTCAACAAACAAATAGCCAATGATGAAAATTTTTTTAACTATTATCGTATTTCTTCTTTTATCAGGAAGCGTAAAAGCACAAGTTTATACTTCTGAAATAAAAGTAGAAGAAATATCAGGTGATTTCACTGGAATAGGAACAGAATCTCCATCAACTAAACTTCACATTAAGACAAATGCTCCTGAGGATCGAAACGAAATTAAAGTAGGACGTTTTGATAATATGGATCCACTTGGAAGATCTGGCAACTTTCCATCGATATATGCCGACTATGTTTTAAGAATCCCACAACGAGTGCAAATCTTTGGAGGTGGAGTTGGAAGACAATACTTGGACATTAGGGATCAAGCAGGAGGTCAGAAAATCAAATTTGATGCTGAGGGGGACTCCTATATTAATTCTGGAGATTTTGGCTTAGGTACTTCTAACCCTGATACAGATTTGCATATTGTAAGGACAGATGGTACGGGAGCCCAAATTAAACTTGAAGCTTACACAGATCATTCCGCGATTCTTGGCGCTAATAGTTCTGGGGGTGTCTTAAATTTATCGGATGGAAATGGAAATACATCAGCAATTATAAGAGGTTATGGTGCTTCATACTTTAATGCTGGTAATGTTGGAATTGGAACAACTAATCCAACGTATGAATTAGAAGTTAGCGGAACTGTTAGGGCAACAACTTTCAGTGCCGTTTCCCCTCCTTCTTGGCCAGACTTTGTTTTTAAAAACAATTATGATTTACGAACCCTAGAAGAGGTCGAACAGCATATAAACGAAAATGGTCGCCTTCCTGAAATTCCAAGTGAAACAGAGGTAACGGAGAACGGAATCAATCTAGGTGAGATGGATGCGAAACTGCTACAGAAGATCGAGGAACTGACGCTCTATCTCATACAGCAGAATAAAAAGATCGAAGAATTGGAGCAAAAGGTGAAGGAACTTGGGAAAGACTGAACATGACAGCCGCAGTCGCTGAAGTCACCTATGCCAACATGCTTCTTGCCAGTATATGTATAACTGACCCCCAATCTGTACCTCCGCCTATCGCAGTTAGGTTTGCAAAGGATGGGCCAATGAGATAGATTTATCAATATTTGAAAAGCCTGTGCAGCCCGTCCAGCTTACAGATGATAGCTGACACCGAGGAGCATCAGGTATAGCTCGTCACAAAAAGATCCAAGATTTATAAGTAGCATTCCATTTATGGTGATGAAATCCCTTGTTTCCGCTCTCTTGTTGCTGGTTGGTATCGAGTCCCTAGCGCAAAGCCCGCTATTCAAAAAGATGAACTTCGATTTTGACTTAGGATTTGGCACCTACTATCAATTCACCACTTTAGGAAGCACAGCGTTTAACTCGGCAGTCATTCCTGATCTTTTACCAAGAAGGATCAACGATCCCATGGTGAGAGCCAATTGGAACCTGGATAGTGATTTGGTTACAGACAACCCCTTTTTTCATGGCAGTTATTTTTTCAGGCTAGGTGGTCAATTTGTATATGATAGTACCCTACACGTTACCATGGCTGCAAACATGGAACAAAGGGGGTTTTCAGATGGCAGGTTCAGTTCCAACACCTTCAATACCTATTCTTATTTCAATGCTTGGTATCTGAAAAAAAGAGGAAAACTTAGCTATCTGCTACAGGTAGGTGATTTCTGGGACATGAGACTTTATGAGGGTTTGACTTTTTATAATTTACAGACCCAATCGGCGATTTTCAAACTAAAGTATGGCCCATTTTATTTTAAGTATGCAGTCATAGGAGATCTGCTAATAGGCATCGGCTTGGGAATCGACGATGTTTATGATTACTCCTTCGGCCTGGAAAAGCTGAAACTCTTATCAGAAAGTATGCACTTAGATATGAGGATGGGTTACTCCCACAATCGTCGGAGCGCTTCCGGTGGTTTTTGGAATCTATCGACTCGGTTCACATACAAGGATCAAGTTGAGATCTACTCTCAATATTCTACACATGAGACAGGAGGAGCTTTGCTCGTAGGGCTAGACCTAACCAAAAAAGAGATATCTAGGTTTACCTATAATGTCTCGGTAGATTTTCGTAACTACTCATCAGGCTTTAATTCGGGATATATCAATAATGTCTACTACAGAAATCCGGGTGCGGGTTCATCTTTTACAAATTCAACAGCAAGAGCATTTGTCCCGCTAGAATTTTACGAAAGACCATTTGGACAGTGGGCTGTATTCACCGAATATCAAGGACGAAATGTCAGAGGCTTCAGCTTAAAAGGAGCGTTAAGCTATAACTTATTCAGAAAGACATTTGTCCAAACAAAACTTGACTTGAATTGGATCAATACAAAAGAGGAGTCAGTATTATATCCTTTTTATTCTATTGGATTGGGAGATAAGCCAGCGAAGGATATCGAAATAATGCTGGAATTGACAAACAGGGTACTGAATCTGGATAAACATTACCCTACTTTGTATGCTTCAAAAACACCTTATTTTATGATAAGAGCGTACAAGCGCCTTCGTTATTTACAGGACAATGATAGGCAGCATAGAAGATAACCCTGGATATCTGAAAGGTATAGTTTAGTCGAGGAAAAGACAGAACTAACAGTTACTCGCTTCGGCAAGATAGTATACTGCCCATAAATACATATATTTACTGTTCATAAATGATTCATATCTTGATTCTGAAATTGATAGTAGCTTAATTATTAGCCACTAGACACTAAGGCTAATCGATCGTCGTTCGGATATCCCTCCGAACTGTTTTCCTATTTATTCAACTTTTCGTGTGTTGCTTATCCCTGCTGATATGGCTGTAGAGGCTCTATGGTTCGGATATCCATATGCTTGTCACTAAGGATGACAAGTTTGGGGTTTGCAGGGTTTCATTCGCTTACATACGAGTATTATATCAGTTAAGTACAAAATATTATTACTATGAAAAATCAAGAAATTAAAAAGAACCCGGAGTTTTTAGCCTACGTTTTGAAATTGACCGGAGACATAGAACTTCATGAGGCATTGCAAATAAGTCTGAATCAGATTAATGAATTAGACATCACTCAACTGAAGCGAATTGGCTTGAAAACTTATGAAAAAGATAAATGGACAATTCATAAAATACTTCAGCATCTCATCGATTGGGAAAGAATCTGGTGTTTTAGAGCTATCATTTTTGCCCGCGGAGAAGGAGCCACACCAGATGCACATGACCAGGAGATAATGGGCAAAAATTCAAATGCTGACGAACTGTCAATTGAGCAGTTGGTAAATGAGCTTTTAGCGGTACGTCAATCAACAATAATGATGTTTGAATCTTTTAATGAAAAGATGCTAGAAACTAGTTGTGTGTTTTTTGAATATGAAATGCCTTTGCACAGTATTGGGTTGACCATAGCCGCGCATCAAATCCATCATTTCAATGTGATCCAGGAAAGATATCTTCCATTAGATGATCAAAGTTTGAGCTAGTTATTATAAAAGGTTATTTGCAGAATACATGGCACATTCCTCGGACTAGCTGCTTGAAAGTGAGGAGTAAAGTCTAGAGGCATGTGCTTGTACCGATGTAAGAAATAAGATGTCATGTAATCAAGGAATTAGATCAAGTAGAGGATAGAGGTTTGCAGCTTTTTACAATCTACTATTGATGAGTCAGCAGCTCTCGAGCATTTTCAAAAGCTACTTCGGAGGGGTTATCTCCGCCGATCATTCTGGCAATGGCCGTTATGCGCTCGTCGCTTTCGAGCTTTTTGATGCGGCTGACAGATTTGGCGTCTCCATGATCTTTGTATACGAAGTAATGTGTATCTCCTCCGGCTGCGAATTGGGGTAGGTGGCTAATAGAAATCACCTGATGATTTTTGGCCATTTTTCGCATCATCTGGATCATACGGAGTGCGATCTCACCTGATACTCCGGTGTCGATCTCGTCAAATATAATAGTGGGTAGGGCAGTCTTGTCCGCAATTAAATACTTCAGGGCAAATATCAGACGCGAGAATTCGCCTCCGGATGCCACTTCTTTGAGTTCTCGGGGGGGTACACCTTTGTTGGCAGAGAAGTAAAAGCGAACATCATCCAATCCCCTGGCTGAAGGGGAGGTTGCTTCAATGAGGACTTTCACTTGCCCATTCTCAATGCCAATTTGATGAATGATTTTTTCTTTTTCCTCAGCTAGTACTGCAGCAGCTTTTTTCCTCGAGACAGAGAGCTTTTTGCCCGTAATTTCAAGGTTCTTTGTCGCTTGATCTAGAACCTGCTGGGACTTGGTGATCTCTTCGTCCAGGTTTTCAACTTCGTTAAGTTCAGTCTGTAGTTTAGCTCTTAGTTCGATCAGCTCGGAGAGCTCCAAGGTATTGTGTTTTTGCTGCAGACGGTACAATTCGTCAAGTTGTGACTTTACCGTAGCCAGCTTTTCGGGATCGTGCTGGACTAGATCAGCTTCGGAGGTCAGCTCATTGGCAATGTCTTTAAGTTCATGGACCTGGCCCTCAATGCGCTCATAAAGTTGATTAAGCGAATTGGAAAATGTAGCAACTGATCTTAGTGAGTTTGAGAGCTCTTTCAGTTGATCTATCATAGAGAACTCGGATTCTTCCAGTTGCTGATTGGCTTGACTCAGCTTTAGCTTGATTTCCTCGGCATTCTCCAAAACCTTGAGCTCCTGCTCCATCTCTTCCTGATTGAGGTCGTCGAGGTTGGCTTCTTCCAGTTCTTTAAGAATAAATTTTTGATAGTCAAGCTCCTTTCCAGCTTCAGCAGATTTTTTTAGAAGCTCTTGATATTTTTTGTCAGCTACACAGAATTCATTGTACCTTTTGCGGTATTGTTCTATCAGGTCGACATGACCGGCGTAGTGGTCCAGGACCTCCAATTGATATTGATTGGAGCCAAGTTTTAGTGAGTCATGCTGTGAGTGTATATCAAGAAGGTGACCACCCAAACTTTTGAGCACATCCAACGTCACAGGGGTGTCATTGACAAAAGCTCTGGACTTTCCTGACGGGCTGATCTCTCGACGGATGATGCAATCTACATCGTACTCAATGTCAATATGATCAAAGAGTGTCTGTAGGTTGTAATCACCGATATCGAATACGCCTTCGATCATGCATTTTTTTTGATCATCCCAAAGGACTTTGGTATCGGCTCGTTTCCCTGTTAACAGTCCAACAGCTCCCAGCATAATCGATTTGCCAGCTCCGGTTTCTCCCGTAATGATGTTTAGGGTAGAAGCTGGGGAAATTTCCAATGCATCGATCAAAGCATAGTTCTGGATGACGAGAGATTTGATCATGCTTCGATCTTGGTTTCCATCCAAATCTCCTTGATATCGGAAAGTGGGAGCTTTAACTTGTGTTGCATGGCATCCTTGACGTGAAGGACTTCCTTTTCCAGTTGCTCAAAATACACCAGTAATACACTGCCGTTATTGAATACAATGTTGCCTTGACAGGCGATGAGCTTATCCTGGATTTGCGGGATATTTCTGGGAAAGTACCTCGTTTGCTTTTTTGCCACGAATCAAAATTAGTAATAGCCAACAACTTTCAAAGCACCAAACCCAATGATCTCAAATGTTACTCGATCATAGGCTTGAGTACGTCATTTTTCGTGGGGTCAATATTAGTCAGCATGTTGTATGCGTTGCGTCGTTGGGAGGGGTTGCCGTCGGAAAATATTTGAGCTAACTCTGATGCTTTTGCATCCAGGAAACTGATAGTTAGTATCGCCCTTGGTCTGGAGGCGTTAGCATTTTGGACTTTTTTGATACTCTCAAAAATGCTGGTTCTTGCCTCATCCGGTTTTTCCTGGAATAGGTCGAGACCTGTTCGATGATATTCATAATATGCTTTTCTGATGGGTTGCATTTGGGCATTTAGCAGATTTTCTGCCAACCAGTAGCGGTTGCGTATGCTGTTAAATTGCTCCCAACCCGAGTAGCCTGATTGCTGGGCATTGTTCACTACTTGCCATGCTTTCTGCACGTACGGATCGCCCCCGAGGTCACTGAAGGAGTCGTAATCAAAAGCGAGGATGACATATGCGTAGTAAGCTAATAAGGAGGTGATGTTATTAAGAAAGGAGTTGGGATTGAATTGCATAGGCTGGGAGGGAAGATATTCAAACACCCAATCTCGATCTGCGAAGTTGAGCAATACGGATTCGTAGTCGCTGCCATACACCGGACGCGAGGAGAGGATCTGTACTGAGGCTCCATACCTGCCGCTGGCTGGATCGCTCTGCTCAGGATCTAGATTGATGATGAGGTTGCAATTGATGCGCTCCTTGTCTTGAAACTCGTTTTCTGTCCACTTTTGATTGTTTAGAAAATCGGTGAATGCTTGTTGCATTTCATCGAAGATGCTTCGCTCGGTAATTTGTATACGCTCGGAATTGATGATTACCCGGCAGTTGAGTTCCTGACTCTTGCCGGCGACTGAAATCATCATGAAAAGTAAAATGAGGAACCTAAGCATTCAACTCTTTAGCAATCAGATTGACAATATCCGAAGCTACTTCTTTTTTACTTTTTAACTCAAAATCGTAATGATTATTATGTCGGTCAAATACGGTCACCTTATTGGTCTCATGAGCAAATCCTGCACCTTCATCGTTGAGTGAGTTTAGTGCAATGAGGTCAAAGTTTTTGTTCTGAAGTTTTTTCTGCGCGTTTTGTTGTTCTTGGTCGGTTTCTAACGCAAAGCCTACCGTAATCTGATTTTTCCTCTTGTTTTTACCTAGCTCTGCCGCGATATCAGGGTTTTCGATAAGTTCGATGGAAAAAGAATGTCCATCTTTCTTTTTCTTGTTGGAATAGGACTCTTTAGGACGATAGTCGGAAACGGCAGCTGCAAAAATTCCTACATCTGCATCCTTAAAACTCTTTTGAGCGGCTTCAAACATTTCGCCTGCAGATTTTACTTGCTGAATACTAATAGTGTTATTGGGCGGCAGCGCGTGAACAGGGCCGGTAATGAAGGTCACTTTGGCACCCGCATCGCGGCAGGCTTCGGCCAGAGCAGCACCCATTTTACCGGATGAGTGATTGCCAATAAATCGAACAGCATCAATAGCCTCGTGAGTAGGTCCTGAGGTAATGACTACTTTTTTACCCGAAAGAGGCCTTTCTGGTGCCAGAAAAGCTTCTACATAAGCCAAAATGTTTTCTGGATCAGCCATGCGGCCTTGCCCGCTGAGTCCACTGGCGAGCTCCCCGTCTTCAGCATCTATCAGGTGGTTGCCAAATGATAACAACCTATCTATATTGGCTTTGGTGGCCGGGTGCTGATACATATCCAGGTCCATCGCTGGAGCGATCAGAATAGGGCATCTAGCCGAAAGGTAAACAGCTGAAAGTAGATTATCGCATAGCCCGTTTGCCAGTTTGGCAAGGGTGTTGGCACTAGCTGGCGCAATGAGCATGATATCCGCCCATAGCCCCAATTCGACATGACTTTGCCATTGGCCTGATTTTTCCTCAAAGAAATCTGAATGGACTGGGTTTTTGGAAAGAGTGGATAGTGTAAGAGGTGTAATGAAGTCCTTAGCGCTATTGGTCATAATGACCTGGACTTTCGCTCCTTTTTTGACAAGTAAGCGAACTAAAAAGGCGGACTTGTAAGCTGCAATTGAGCCACAGACCGCCAATAAGATTTTTTTTCCAGCCAACATGGGCGTGGGGTTAATTACTCAGCGCTTTCTTCCTCCGGAGTCCTGAACATCACCTCTCCATCGAGAAATTCGTCAGTTGCAACAGTCGAAGGCTTAGGCATTCTCTCGTAGAATTTTGAGATTTCTATTTGCTCCCTGTTTTCAAAAATCTCCTCAAGGTTGTCAACAGAAGAGGCGAATTCTGCGAGTTTACCGTTTAGCTCTTCTTTTTGATTGGAGCTGATTTGTCTCGCTCTTTTGCCTACTACCACGAGTGATTCGTAGATATTACCGGTCACATCCGATATATCTTTGTTGTTTCTTGTAATGATTGATGGATTACTAGCCATACTTCCTTCTAATTATTGAGAGCCGCAAATTTAGACAATTCTTCGATGCTATCCGCATAAATAGTCTCGGCATCTTTTAAGAACTCACTGTTTGGGTATTTTTCCAGAAACACTTGATAGTCTTCTATCGCATTTCTAAATCGTTCTTCTTGCTTTGAGGAGATACTGACCTTGGCCAGATCATAATGCGTCTGCACGAGTTTGTACGCGATCTCCTCCTGGTACTGAGAATCGGGATAGTCCTTTTTGAAGTTGTTGAAGGCCACGATTGCTGCCTTGTACCGCCTGATTTTGTAGTACAGCAGTGCATTGTTGTAAGCCTTTTTTTCGAGTTTTACCTGTAGCTCGTCGATGATTTTGTCAGCTTCTTTGGCGTAATCAGATCCCGGATATTTATTAATAAAACTCTGCAGTGCAGTCAGTGCTTCATAGGTACTTGTCTGGTCCAAACTGCTTTCAGGTGATTGCTTATATAAGGAATAGGCGTGCATGTAGCTGGCTTCCATGGCATACTGGCTCCTAGAGTATACCTCAACGAAAGTGTTGAAGTAATGGGAGCTCAGGATAAATTGGCCTTGATGATAGTAGGAGTAAGCATAGTAAAAGTTGCCAAGTTCTGCCTCTTCTGTACCCTTGATGATCGGCAGAATTTCTTCTAACAGCTCTCCGGATCGGAAGTAGTCTTTCTCTTCGTAATACTTGATGGCTGCCTCGTATTTAACTTTCCAGTCGGCACTTCGACGGATTTTCTGATACTTTGAACAGCCGCCAAACGCTATGGCGACTATCAGAGAAATACAAATCTTGGTTACAATCTTCCCCATCTTTCTAAATCGGTCGCAAACTTAACGTACTTACGCTTAAAAATTGTCGATCACTGAAGGTCATTGTACTGGAAGTGCTCAGAATGATCTTAAAAATTGTTAACGTCAGCTCATTGCCTTTTGCGTCTAGGGTCGATGGCTGCTTCCTTTGGATCTTTCTTGGTTGATACAGGTTTCTTTGCTTCCTTAGACAGCTTTTGCAGACTATTTTCATCTAAACCTATTTCTTCATCGGTATCTTCTTCTTCATCGACTCTTTCTTCTCTCTTCTGGAAAATCTCGGCAAGTATAGGTCGTTCTTCTTCACGCCATTCAAACCCTTTTAGTTTTTGTTCATCTGGTTTGAGCTCATGAGGAGGGATGAATTTCCCCTCGGGATTCTTGTAGAAGGTGATATTGCTGATCTGGTTGTCATCAAACCGTAAGTCCATATTGCTACAGAGAATCCGATTCATGCCCATAAGCGTAGAATCTCCAGACCCCAGGGCGTAAAAAATACTCTCACCGTTACCGTCTACAATGGTATGATTGATTTCATTGTCTTCGAAAAAGATAGTCATGTTCCTTCCTTTGATCTGATTGAAGTGCAACAGCGTATCTTGTGAGACGAGGAATGAGTTTTGAAACAACCCCATCGTTCTGACAGTATTGTCCTCAATCTGCATATTGATAGTATCGGCAACAATCTGGTTTTTTTCATTCCATAGGATTGGGTCATTGTAGAGGTATAGTAATGAATCAGAGACAAAGTACATAGCCGAGTCGGCAAGACCCTGTAGGTTAGATTTGAAGATACGGATATCATAGAAAGCAGCAATCCTTTTAGTAGAATCATACTCCCCGTCGTAGGCAATAAGTGTATCTGCAGCCATGTAGAGTGTGTCCTCTTCCAATATTCGTTTCATGACCGGATTACCATAAACTTTGCTGAATCCATTTTTCTTGTCGTAGTAACCCTCGTCTCCGGTGATGATCACATCTTTCTCTTTAGCGGTGAGGATCACATTTCCGAGGCTTTTATAGTACTTATTAGATTCATCAAAAAATAGCTCGTCACCTTCCAGGATATAATCCTCAGTCTCTACATTGCCATCGACGAATTCCGATTGGTCCACTTCTGTACGAAACTCTCCGCCATCCGCATGTAATACCGTACCATCCTCATTGATGATTTTAGTTGGACCTTGAGTATATGCAATTTTCGTTAGTGTATTGTATCTCAATGTGTCGGTCTCCAATGTAAAATCAGGAGAAACTAATACGACATTGGTCCAAAACAGAGCATAGTCTCGCTGAGCATAAAAATATCCAATCTCACTGGTCAGCGTATTAGTTGTGTCGACCAGCTTCCCATTTTCAAAATACTTGGCTATCTCCTGGTCCATGTCGTAGTCAAGAGAGTCTGTATATAGTTTACGATAACCTCTCGTATAGACTACGTTGTCCCGCAACTTTGCTTTTCGTGTATTGCCGTCATAATATAGCTCCCGGGCGGTGATCACTGTCGAATCATCCAAGATCCTTACCCGGCCGAAGGCCTCCATTTGATTGAGTTTTCGGAAGTAGAAAGAGCTGTCACAATGGATGGTTGTGTTCTTCTGAGTGAAGATTACGTTTTTGCTCAGTTTTCTGTACGATTTGCCGTCCCGCTTGCCGACGACCATTTTACCGTCGGCTTTATATTTGATTTTGTCTTTTTTCTGCGAAAAAACTGCAGAGGTCATCAAGATCAACAGTGCCAGTATTCCTCCTCTTATCATCACTTGAAAATCTTTTTCGTTCCGCTGCTCCTTTCCAATCATAGAATTATCTTCATTTACAATTTGGAAACGGTTGATCACAGGTCGTTAGGTATGTGTAGCAAAACTAATAACAATCAACGTCACAATTAGGGCAGTATTATGATAGAGCGTATAAAGTCCTTTATTGCTAAAAACCAATTGTTTTCGCATGAAGATCGCTTGCTTTTAGCGGTGAGCGGCGGGGTAGATTCAGTCACTTTAGCAAGGTTGCTTCATGACTTAGGCTATGATCTGAGCATTGCCCATATGAATTACCAGCTCAGGGGTAAGGAATCCAACCAAGACGCAGAATTCGTGAGATCCATTGCTGAAGAGATGGAGGTATCTTACTATGAAAAAGTGGTGGATACGGAGTCAGAAGCTTCTCTCACAGGTGATTCCATACAAATGGTGGCAAGAAGGCTACGGTACGAGTGGTTTGAAGAGCTGCTAGATGCAAGCCAATTTGATTGGCTGGTAGCCGCTCATCATGCTGATGATAATGTTGAAACTGCCCTTTTCAACCTAGCAAAAGGCACTGGCATTAGAGGGTTGAGGGGGATAAGACCAAAAGCTGGTTACGTGGTGAGACCTCTGCTTAGTGTTACGAAGGTAGAGATTACTGCTTTTGCGAAAAGCAGAGGATGGACTTGGAGAGAAGATGCCTCCAATCAGGAGCAGAAGTATGGGAGAAACAAGATCCGTCAACATGTTGTGCCAGGATTGTCATCTATCAATCCGGCTTTCGCTAACCACTTTCAATACACACAGGAACGTTTACTAGGTGTAGAAGAGTTGCTGGATGACGAACTGTTGAGGTTGCAAGATCAGTTTCTCCAAAAACAACCTCATCGTGAAGTACTATCTATATCCTGGATAGACTCCAGCAAAAGAGCTCAGGTTTTGCTTGCTGAGTTGCTGGCTCCGTATGGTTATTCATTTACACAGTCCAGGCAATTGCATCAATGCATTCTCCGCAAAGAATCGGGGAAGCTATTCTACTCAGCACAATATGAGATCAATTATGACCGAAACCAGCTTCTAATCTCAAGAATCAGTAACCTAAATAGTTTCCATAGTCAGATAAGGTCAGAAGACACTTTGGTCAGTACCCCAAATGGTCATATAGAGCTTGGATATACCAACGAAGGACCAAGTCAATTTTCAGAAAACCCGTCAGAGGCCTATCTAGATGCCAACAAACTGGAATTTCCGCTTACCATAAGGTTGTGGAAGCCTGGAGATCGATTCGTTCCCCTGGGGATGCAGGGTGAGAAGAAAGTAAGTGACTTGCTGGTGGACCTGAAGGTGCCAATAACCACTAAGAGGTCAGTTTTAGTGTTGGAGAGTGATGGAAAGATATGTTGGGTGCTGGGTTACCGTATCGATGATCGCTTCAAGCTAACCCCGGATACGGCAAAAGTTTTACACTTTAGGATCACCAATTTCAAT
>JAHCMJ010000125.1 GCA_019192485.1 Cyclobacteriaceae bacterium HetDA_MAG_MS6
GAATATCTCAACTTTGCCCGATTCTATCCCTCACTCGCCGATGTGCTACGCATAAAACTGCCAACCAATTGTGACTTCAAGTCTGGTGATATCCTGAGTTCGTGATAATAATTTGTTTATTGTCTAGAAATCATTTCATAGCACTATCAATTAAAGAGTTACTCAGATCAAGCACTTTTTGTTGATAAACAGGGTCTGAAAGTATTTTAGACGGATTTATTTTATTCCCTTTTGAGTTAATTAACACCGTGTTTTGAGATAGAGCACCACCAATAACATCAAGAGGCGTTTGAGCCGCTTTATCTGGTGGCTTCATAAAAAGACGCTTTACAACCTTTTGCCTCAAGAAGCTAAAAGGAAAAGGCCAACCTTGATGAATACCAGTATCTACAAGGCCAGGGTTATAGCAATAGACCTTCAGGTTGTAATTTTGATACTTTTCTGACAAGTACATTGTATAAACATCGTTGCATTGCTGAAACTGCTTCACCACTTCTACTGGACTAAACTTCCGCCCTTCGAAGTTTATATCCTCAAAATATATCTTGCCTTTTGCGCCCGCATTAGCAACGGTAAAAAGAATTTTATCATTTGACTTTAATAGTAGGGGTAACAGTTCTCTTACTACCAGGAATCTAGTTAGATAACTCACGGCGAAGGTCTCTTCAATACCTTCATTGGTCTTTGTTATACTATGTGGAATGAGACCTGCCGTTTGAATGATTAAATCCAGCTCGGATGTATTGTCCTTAACCTTATTTAAAGCGCTTTGTGTGTCTTGAACTAGGGATAGATCGGCTTTGTAAAAAACAACTGAGATATCGGCCCTAACCTTTTCCAGCTCAGCCTTTAATCCTTCGTACTTGGCACTATTCCTACCCATTACAATAAGCTCATATCCCATTTTAGCCAAGCCGATTGCTATTGCCTTGCCAATCCCATCGGTGGCTCCTGTTATTAATGCAAGTCTTTTCTTCTTCATATTTATTATCTTGGATCTAAATGTAAACAATGGACCATAGTCAATGGTCAAGGAAAAACTGAATTATTTTTATGAAAATTGGTGAATTGGCCGCTAGAGCGGGAATTTCGCGGGATACGATTAGGTTTTATGAGAGAAATGGAATCCTTATCGACGTAACCAGGCCATTCGAATGGAATAATTATAAAGACTATGGTGATGAGAATATAAAGCGAATAAAGATCATCAAGTGTCTGAAACAATTGGGCCTTACGCTTAAAGAAGGCAAGGAAATTCTTGAGGAAAAGGATAAGAATCCTGATATCGATACTTACAGAAGAAAGAAAGCAGCGCTAAAGCTTAAAGAAATTGAACAGAAGATTGACGAGCTTCAGCGAATTAAAGAAAAATTGATTAGTCTCCTGTGATTTGTAATTTACTTGTTAGTATTTCATATTGTTTACTAGAAAGATCTAAGAATCAATTAACGAAAAAAAAAGCCCACTCAATGAATGGACCTTACTTCTATGAGAAGTGCTGATTAACTTGCAAATGCAGTATTAACAGTCACTTCTTCCCACTGATTAAGCTCATCGCTCATGGAATAAATCTTCTGCCGGATCCTGTCCAGCGCGTCTTTACCCAAGACCAGTCTTAGTGGAGGGTTTTCGGATAAGCCAGCTTTGATGATCGCCTCAGCTCCCAGTACTGGGTCACCTTGTTGATTCCCATTTACTTCGTTGATCCAATCTCTGATTGCCCCGGAATTCTCGTGGTAATCAGCAATAGGTGCACTTTTGATCATAGACCTACCCGCCCAGTCTGTTCGGAAGGCTCCTGGCTCAATAATCGTGACCTTGATCCCCAAATGTTCAGTTTCCAGTGCCAGCGCTTCGGACAATCCTTCCAGCCCAAACTTGGTTCCGTTGTATATCCCAAAGCTGGCAAAGCCGCTGAAGCCTCCAACAGAAGATACATTCATGATGTGACCACTTTTCTGCTTTCTCATTACGGGGAGCACCGCTCTCATCACGTCTAAAGCACCAAATAGATTTACTTCAAACTGGTAACGGATTTGTTCATCAGTAGCCTCTTCCAAAGCACTTTGAAGTCCAAAACCTGCGTTGTTGACAAGCACGTCAATTCGTTCAAATCGCTCAACTGCTTGCCTGATCGCATCCCGCACCTGACCAGGGTTTGTAACATCCAACTGGACTATTTCTAACAGTTCAGGGTAATCTGGTTTCAGAAGCCGGAGCTTTTCAAGTTTTCTTGCGGTACCCACTACGCACTGACCTCGTTTAAGTAGCGCTTTTACTAATTCATATCCAAAACCGGCACTACTACCAGTAATGAACCATACTTTGTTGTTTGATTCCATTTTAGTTTTTGTTTTAAATAAATCATGAGGCAAAGGTGGATGTGGTACCTATGGAAAGGGTAGGCCAATTATTGGCCCGCATTGTCAAAAACTTGGAAACTACTTTTTACTGACTTTGTCTATACTCAGAAGGAGTAGCACCTTCATGTTTTCTGAAAAACTTATGGAATTGTGGAGGTTCGGAGAAGCTGAGTTTGTACGAAATCTCCTTAATATCTGCCTCGGTATATCTGAGCATGTACCTTGCTTCCAGCATGAGTCTTTCATCTATAAAGGACTTGGCATTTCTCCCGGTTGCTTTCTTTACTACTTGCGTTAAATGATTGGGTGTGATGTTGAGTAAGTCCGCATACTCGTTCACAGATCGTTTTTCCAGGAAATTTTCCGAAATCAGGTTTTTGAATTGTGCGATGATCGTATGCTCCGCTTTCTTAGACTCATTATGATCAATGTGTTTTAGATAGATGGTGTTTACGAACCAAAGGACTGCTTCAAGGTTGGCGAGAATAAATTTGTTTTGCTGACTATCTACTTTTCCGAATGATTGATACATCTGTCGGTAATAGAATGCAAGCGCATCAGCCTCCTCTTCGTTTAGTTGAAAAAGGTTGGCTTCATTGATATTGAAAAAAGGAAAGTCCTTGAAAAACCCATTTGTCGATTGAGCATCAAAGAAACTTCTCTTAAAAAAGAGTACAAACCCTTTGATATCTTGCCTTATTTGCTTCCATTGATGGACCTGGCCTGGTGAAGTCATGACCACATATTGCTTGCCTGTTTGAAAGCGCTTATCATTAATGGCGTACTCTAATTCTCCACCCTCAAGTACAATAGACACTTCGAAAAAATCATTGCGGAATGGTGAAGAGCTCAATGGCATTTCTTGGATGATCTCTTCATGACGTACAATGAAAAAAGATGGATTGTAGGTCCTAGCTTTCAAGTTTAAGAACTCATAGAGGTCATTAATCTCTCTCTGTAGGGGTATTTCAGATAGGTCTTTCAAGTCTTTTCGGCTCTCGATTCTACACTATTCCAAGAAATTGGCAATTCCGTCCAAGATACGGCCTGTCATCTGGTGCCTCCTCTCCTCGAATTTTGAATCATCAATTCATTAATCACTTAAACAAACAAATGCCATGAACGCAAAAACAAAAACAGGAAAACTAACCAGGGTGCTAGTATCCGGAAGTCTCGCAATGTTCTTCATCACAATCGTTGCACTCAATCAATCTTTTTCAAACAATGAAAATTCAAAGACAATGGAAAAAACAGAAATTACCAAAGGTGTTATCATGGAGGATATCACTTTTAAAAGAGACGGATTACAATTAGTGGGGCACTTATTCAAGCCTGCCAATTTTGATCCAGCATTGAAATACCCGGCATTAATCGTGCAAGGTTCTGTATCGTCCGTAAAGGAAATGATGCCAGATAACTATGGTCGGATACTTGCTAAAGAAGGCTTTGTAGTAATAGACTTTGATTATGCCAGCTGGGGTGAAAGTGAAGGCTTACCCAGACAAAATGAGAATGTAGATGGCAAGCTTAAAGATCTGCAAGCAGCGGTTACTTATCTTGATAACTTACCTTATACAGACAATATCGGTATGGTCGGAGTTTGTACCTCCGGAGGTAACGCAGCTTACCTGGCTGTTGCTGACGATCGAGTAAAAGCCATTGCCGCGGTAGTTCCATGGATGTACGAGCCCGCACTGGCAGAGCCTTTCTGGGGAAAAGAAACCTTAGAGAGAAATCATCAAAAATCTTTGGATGCGCAGAAGCATTTCAAAGAAACTGGGGAGAACCTGACTACTCAGATATTTACGAATACTCCAGATGTGGAGGGCTTCAATTTCACTCCAGGTGAATACTACTTTGATCAACACAGAGGAGGCAATATAGAGAACTGGAAAAATGAGGTTTCGTGGAGTGCTTGGATCGATTGGGTGGAAAAATTTGATCCGATTAGCCAAGCATCACACATCAAAGTACCTACACTTGTGTTATCAACAGATGATGCCTTGATTCCTGCTCAAGCCAAAAAATTCTATGACTTGTTAGAGGTGGAGGAAAAAGAATTGGTCTGGTCAACTGGATATCATTTCAACTACTATGACGTACAGCCTGAGATTGCCAAAGCAATTGATGCGGTGGTTCCTTTTATGCAAAAACATCTTCAATAGTGAGATGTGAACAAGTGATGATTGGTGAAGGGAAAGCCCCATTGCTGGGGCTTTCTTTTTCGCTTTATAGCTACTTATCAGAAACAGATTTAGTATCTCCCAGAAACTCTATTTCGTCATTTGGGTAGAGCAATTGCTGATCGAACTGATTAAGCTTCAGGTCCTTAAAATTCATCTTGTGAGCCCATTTTTTTTTGCTCTTTAGTTTGTTGATTTGAACGTATAGGGTGGAGGCATACTTAATCCCATCTTCACTTGTGATCATATCTTCGTAGCGGATAGAGCCATACATACTTTTAGGTGCAGGCATATACATACTCCGGATTGTATAACTGGCGAAAGCTAAATAGCTCGTTTCAGGATGTATGAAAAGTAGATATTGGTCGTACGTTTTATTGGGTGTAATGCTTTCCCATGTAGCAAATACCAAATCGTATGCCACACCTTCAACTTCTTTTGTTCCCGCATACTTTAGGATGGGTGCATCGATCATCCTCAACGATAATTCGAAAAGGTATTGCACCGCTGCGATGGCAAATTCCATCTTCTTACTGTCTTTGAACACTGCTTCTTCACCATCCTCTATTTTGTAGTAATTCAGCGACTGAATACCGTAGATATTATCTTTTTTCTTTGTTTCGAGGTATTGCATCTGCCCATCAAAAGACATGGGCCTAAACCTGAATTCTAGTCGCTTGTCATCTTTAGGGAATGGATTCATCATGGCCATCATACCTCTCCAGTTGTCCCTCGATTCCATCGTATAGCTTTCCGCTTTCTTCAGCATTTCCAGGTTTTGAGCCGCAATTGTCTTTTTCAGCAGATCAACAGCTTTCTCATCTCGATTGGGGGATTGACCGTTAATCGCATCCGTTCTTAAATCTGCTAGTTTGCACCCAGCTAAAAAGAAGATACCAACTAAGAGTATAAGTCCATTTCTCATAATAGTAGTACGTCTAAGCTGCCTTCTTATCTGCTTTTAGCTTTCGCGGATGTGGAACACCATTCTCGACAAAGTATTTAAACTCTTCTACAAGCTTCTTAGTCATACTACTGAACTGCATTTTGATCATTGGTTTCATCAGCTTAGCTAATCCCTTAGGCACAATGGTTCCTTTCATATTGAGCCTGGTCTTGTTACTTCCTAAAGAGGTAAGCTTCCAGCTGTTCTTGGCTTCTTTCATCATACCCGGAAGTCCTTTAGTCACTGTATAGGCGAGGTAATGATTTTCGGGATCAAAGTCCGTGAGCTTCTCTTCGATATCTCCCATGCCTTCTACGTTACACCCTCGGATATCGCAGCTCGCTCCATTGATACCCATTACTCCATCTCCCTCTGCACTGTAAACAATGGAAGCCCACTTATAAATCTCAGTGTATCGGACACCAATTACGTTCCAGCATTCATCGACACCCTTGTTGATGATAATTTCTTGCTCGATATTCATGATTCATTTTTCTTCAAATTTCCTCTTTCATGGAGAGCATCAATTTGTGAGAAAGTCCTAATGCTTGGTAATCTGGCTCAAAGCTCACATTGGATTTATGAGGTTTGTCGCCTGAATTCAGATGGAGAATGTCCGTATTGCTTGGTGAAAAGCTTAGTGAAGCTAGTAATATCATTGAACCCAGATTCATAGCAAACCTCCTTGACTTGTCTATCACTGTGCTTGAGTAGTTCTGATGCCTTTTTTAGCCTTTGTTGGCGAAAATAAGTAGCTGGGTTTTCTTCGTAGATGCTTTGGAACTTTCGTTTGAAAGTTGAGAGACTCAGGTTAGACAAAGCTGCCAATTCTTCCAATGTGAGGTTATCGTATAGATGTGCCTGTACAACTTCCTTTAATGACGCTTCTACCGGGCTGAAGAGATTGGTTAGAATACCCTGAACCTGTTTTGAATAAGTAGATTCAGTATTGATAAGCAGCATGATCAGTTCCTTGATCTTGAGTTTCATCAATTCATCATCAATCAATTGAGGGTTTTTGAAGTAGAATAACAGTCCTTCGACATAGTTGGATACCATTCTGTCAATATCTACTCTTGCTATCTGCCGATTGGTCTCGAATGGTGACTCCCTCTTCAAAAGCTCTTTAGGAATCCCTTCCTTGTAAATCTGTTTCAGTACTTCCGGGTAGAAGTGAACTGCTATTGCTTCTGAGAGATAATCATTGGTTTTGATGTGGCTGGCCAGATAGTTCCCACACCGCATCACTATTCCTTGTTTCGAGCTTAGTTTAACTCTTTCAGTAGATGAATGGAGTTGCATGGTGCCCTGAACACTGTATAGAAAGCAAGCCTCATTGCTTAGCGCACGAGGCTCTCTCACCGGAGCTTGAAAAACGGCCCGTTCCAGTATCTTCTTCCCAAAAAGCTCGAATTGTTGGTGTTCACGTATCATAAACTATCCCTTAATACAAAGCTACAAATCAAGAAAGTTGAGCACTTGGTAAAAAAGGTCATTCTTATTTGCTCCTCGATCCTCTATTTGGCAAACGCAGCCAGATTTTAATTACTGTCATGATGTTTTCTTGATTGCAATTAAACAATGGATCACGAAAACGACAGAGGCCTTCGAGATATCAAACGTTTATTACTCTACCCACAAGCTACTTAGACTGTCTTTATGTTTTTTCGTAGAGATGATTTCTTAATAATATGAAAACTGAAACAATCGTAGTCATAGATAACGAGAACATAGAAGAAGAAACATTAAACCTTGATATTATCATCATTTTCCCACTCTCGGCTCAATAATTGGGTTTATTTTCATAAACCACGTTTTGAATGACGTGTTTTTCGTCGACTTTACCTTATCTCACAGAAAAAGATTAATTTGTATTCATTGTTTTAAATGCCGCAAGTTTGAGCCAGGAAGACTTGATCTCGAAGATTTTTCGAGAGCTCTGATGGAGCTCTTTTATAAATGTAGGATCGGCTGATAGATCGCAACCATATCGTTCTTTCCTCTTAAAAACACCTCTTTCAATCGAATCGCGGTCACCTTCGGGTTGCCGGAGATGGCTTCAGAAAAGCTTTGGGTGATTAGCAAACTCTTGCTCAGTTTGCCACATTGCTCCAGCACTCTTGATGCTGTGTTCAAAACATCTCCATGAAAGGCCATTTCCTTTTTTCTGCCACCCACCATGGAAACAGAGACTACTCCTGAATTGATAGCAGCTTTAAAGTACGGCGTAACACCAAACTTTTCAAGATATTCATCGCTCTTGCTATCGAGCTTCTCCTCGTATGCTTTGTATAACCAAATAGGTTTAAGTGGGTTTTTGATGGTATCCAAATTCCAGGTAATAACAGCTTCGTCTCCTACATACTGATAAATCTCCCCATCGTACATAGGAAGAACCTCCGATAAATCCGTAAAACACTTATTTAGGAACCGACTGTATTTGACATGGCCTAGTTTCTCCGCGATGCGGGTGGAATCATTGAGGTCTAAGAACATAAATATTCTATTCTCTTCAATTGGCTCACGATACTTACCCATTACATAATTGAAAATGATACCATGCCCAAATAGATTTCCTATTACTCTGAAAAAATTGATCGATATACCCAGCATCAATAGATAAATATAAAGCGTGAAAAAAAGTGGGGTATTTATGAAAAACAGATAGGAATGAATAGAGTAAAAAAAACCGGCGTCTGAAAATAACAGGCTAGAACTCATATGCACCAAAGCAATACAACCGAGAATTAACAAAGAAAATAGCACAAAACGTAGTAAAATATTGAACCAATAGCCCATATTGATTTTTGGAATGATCCTAGATTCGAGAAGGTTGATACCTAATCCAATCAAAATACCTGATAGAGAGGGATTGATCAGGTGTATATCAAAATGACTCCTATCCAGCATGACACGGATCTCTTCAAGCTCTTCAAACTTCAAAAGCATAAAAAAATTAGCTCCTAGAGAAAACCCCAAAATCAACAAAACGAAGTCTGCTTGCTTCGGATATCTATCACCAAGAGCTAAAAGTTTATAAATCATTCAGTTTAAATAAGGAAAGCCCGCCACCGAAGGACGGACTTCCTAACCATCTAATCACCACTATTTACTTGAATAACCCCATATAAGAGTCATGATCACATTGTTCGAGGCGTCTGGTTTTCATATTTTTAGTTCAAAAAGCCGATCTCCAAATTGACCATGGGGATTTCTTGGCTTAACGAAAATTGCGACTTCTTAAAAGTAGGCCTACCAAATGAGTCTTGGTTAGATGCACCGACTGGTTCTTTTGGGAAGCCTATGAGGTTGGTATCAATCTCTCCGTTTTGGTTTTCATCATGTGCTATTGATACAGCGTATGTCCCATAAGGTACATTCTCAAAGATTACAGAAACGGAGCCTTTTTGAGGACTCACTTTTTTAAATTGATGAGCTTTCTTGAGGTCATTGGGGAATCCGTCACCGGAGGCATACAAATTCACCAAAATGTCTCCTTTATCTGTTTCGATTTCGTTTACTCTTACATTGATCTTACCTTGAGCGACCAATAAACTCGCTGAGAGCATAAAAACAATAGATATTATTAGTTTAGTTAGTTTCATTCCCGGAAATATTTAATTGACCACTGAGATGAAGCAATCGTATCTCGGATTGCTTAACCCCATATTTCAAATTGTTAATCCTATTTTTTGCCAAGGACAAGTTAAGCTGTGCAGAACGTACATCGGTATCGCTAGACAAGCCAACCTTATAGTCGTCAAAAACTTTTTGATAGTTCTTTTCAAACGTTGGCAGGTTCAGCTGTTCGATCCGGAGCTGCTCTTTTGAGTTCTGATATTGTGCGTAAGCATTTTGAAGATCCCTCTCTAGCAATGTTTCGGTACTTTGCAGAGAAGTCTGTTGTTGACTCAGCCTAATTTTTGCATTCTGGCGTTGGACCTTATTGGCCCCTCCCGTGAAAAGAGGGTAGCTCAACTGAACCCCAATATTAGGGCCCAATGTAGTTTGGCTTTGCAAGAAGTTAGCCTCGTCTTCAGCATCAAGGTACTGAAAATTGGCATAACCTTGAAGTGTAGGCATCATAGATGCATCCACTATTCTTGTTTGCAGCAAGGCATTTTCGACTCCTTTTTGGGAGAGTTTGAGATTGGTGTTGTTAGCTTTCATTTGTGATAGCAAATCCTCGTATCTCAGCTCGTCGATGAGCACCAAGTCTTCTTCCACCCGATAGTCAATATCATCCCTCAACAGGATGTAGTTAAGATTCCTTTTAGCATTTTCATACTCAAGGATCCTTGTTCTATATTGAGCACTATCTGTATTTAAATCAACTTTTGACTGTAGCAGGTTAAGCGAATTAGAAGCACCAAACTCTGTATCAATCCTTTTACGTTCCCATCTTTTCGATGATAACTCGATATTGCTTTGATCTATGGCTAGCTGGGTCTGCAACCTGGCAACTTGGAGGTACATCGACACAAGCTGAGTGATCGTCTGCTCCATAGTGCCATCGAGCTGCAAGCGGCTCATTTCATTCGTATTTTGTAACTGCTCAAATGTGTATTTGCCCCGAAATCCCTGAAAGATGGGCACTGTCAGTTCACCACTGAGAAATAGGTCATTAGAGGTGCCATCCAAAGCTAATGGCGGAGCTGGGGCATCACCTTCTCCCAGTGTTTCGATCTCTGCATCTGTGTAACCCCATTCGTAACTACCTGATATCTCAAACCGAGGCATCTGACCGGCAACAGCTCTCGATACATTGTTATCACTGATTTGTGCATTGTATCGTTCCAGCCTAATAGAATAATTGTTGGTCAAAGCCTCTGACATAGCAGCCTCAAGGGTAAGCACTTGCTGTGAAAATGCTCCGATTGCCAACATGCTCATGAAGAATAAGAGCAGCACAATTGATTTCATATATATTATGTTGTTTAATCGGTTATCAAAAATTTCATTTTACGGATTGCCGGCTCTACCTGCTCTGCAGACGCATGCGTTTTGTGGAAAAGCTTGTACCATAGTCTTCTGAACTTATTGGCAATGAGCAATACCAAAGGGAATAACAGGAGCACATTGAAAATGCCAAAGCCTAAACCATAAGCGATTGCAATGGCCGGACCCTTCAGAAATTGAGCACCCAGACTACTCGATACGATCAGGGGCCCCAGACCGGCTACAGTGGTAATAGTGGTCAACAAAATCGGCCGGAAGCGGGTCCGAGCTGACTCCATGATCGCATCATGAAAAGAGTAACCCTCTTTCAATAGATCATTGAGCGTACTAATAAAAACCAGGGCATTGTTTACAAAAACGCCGATCAATGCAAATGTCCCGACAACTGAGAAAATACTTAATGCTTCGCCGTGGATCCAGTGACCCAAGATCACACCGATCAACGCGAAGGGAAACAAAGAAAAGACAATGAAACCCTGAGAAAACGAATTACAGTTAATAACGATCAGGGCAAGTATAAAAAATAGGATAAGAGGTCCAATTGTGGACAGCACTGCCGTTATCTTAAATGAAGCCCTGTTTTGCCCTTCGACGCTGTAGGTGATAGCGGGATACTTTTCTACTATACCTGATAAAACTTCAGCTTCAATATCCGCTATTGCACGTGGTGCCGATACACTCAGATCAGCTACGTTGGCTTCTACCCTGATCTCCCGGCGTCCGTCGATATGATTAATGGTTAGTGTGCCTTTTTGATCTTCTACATTTGCAATATCTCGTAGAAAATAACTGTTTCCATTTGGAGCAGCAATGGTCATATCTAGCAAGCTGGCCACAGAGTTTCTATTTTCTTTTGGATAGCGTACCCATACCTCTACTTCACTATCTCCTCGCTGTAGGCTTTGTGCTTCCATCCCAAAAAAACCGGCTCGAACTTGAGTCATTACATCAGCTAGTGTAAGCCCAAGTAGATCTGCTTTTGGCTTCAGTACAATTCGTGCTTCTTCAGCCCCGCTCATATCCGTATCGGAAACATCTTTTACGTCGGATCTATCATTCATAGCACTTTTCAACTCATCTTTAGCTGCTCGTAGCTCATCGATATCCTTCCCTATCAATGCGATGGAAATTGGCATACCAAAAACAGCAGCAGTAGCTCCAAGTCCATAAATAAGCCGTGTGGCTTCCGGAATAGGTTCACCTGCATCACGAATAGCATTAGACAGTTCAAACGAACTGATCCCGCGCTCATCACCTTCCAGAAAAGTGACTTTGAGTCGTCCTTGGTTGTCCAACGGACCGGTTATTTGCTCCACGAAGCGGATCACATCTTTACCATCTGCTCTTTGCGACTTGTATTGCTCATTCGCAACCCACGCCGCTTTCTCGATTTGATCAAGCTTTGCCTGAATGGTTTCCACTGGTGTGCCTGGAGGAAGTTCAAGCTCTATAAAAACAGCATCATCATCTATAGTCGGAAAGAACGTAAAGTTCACAACGCCTGTAGGAACCAGACTAACCACACCAAACAAAGTAGCTAGAGAGACTAGTAGGACCACCACTTTCATCGGTCGTGTTCCTAAAACGGATTTTTTGAACAGAGGCAAATACAACCGATCTCGAAGACTAGCAATCAGTCTGGAAAAAAGATCTTCTACTTTACTCAGTTTCACATCTTTTCTCAACCCTTTGGAGTGGGCCAAATGAGCAGGAAGGACGAAGAAGCTCTCAAGCAGTGCAACAAAAAGTACCGATATCACCACAAAGGCCATCTCACCGAAAAAGTCTCCAGCCTGGGTAGGCAAGAATAGAAAGATACTAAAAGCCACTGCCGTGGTAGTCAGGGAGATAATCACAGGTGTAATCATTTCCACTGTACCGTCTAGTGCGGCCTTTAATGGGCTTTTCCCCTTCTCTTTGGCATGGCGATAGATATTTTCTCCAATAACGACACCGTCATCCACCAAAATTCCTAACACGAGAATAAAACCAAAAAGTGACACCACATTGATGGTAGTTCCATAAATACCAGAAACTACAAACATCCCAATAATAGCAACAGGTATTTTCAGGGCAACCCAAGTGGCCAGGTACCGATCGAGGAACAAGGCCAGCACAAT
>JAHCMJ010000126.1 GCA_019192485.1 Cyclobacteriaceae bacterium HetDA_MAG_MS6
CTTCTTCATAAGTCAAGCCATCAAGTATTCCTGAATTGATCAGTTTGCCTTCTTTAGTAGGATCAGCTTGTTCCTCGATGTTCATTTGTTCATAAATGGGAACAATAGGCAGGTCAAAATGCTTGGCAAAATCGTAATCTCGCTGGTCTCCTGATGGCACGGCCATGACAGCCCCGGTACCATATCCAGCCAGGACGTAATCTGCAATCCAGATAGGTACCTTCTCTTGGTTAAAGGGATTGACAGCGTAGGCCCCCGTGAAAACGCCCGACACATGTTTGACATCACTCATTCGCTCCCTTTCAGATCTATTTACTGCTTCGTTCACATACCCTTCAACGTACCCATGCTGATCTGTTGTCACAATTTTCTGTACTAATTCATGCTCTGGGGCGAGTGTCAGGAAAGTGACGCCATAAATTGTATCTATTCGTGTAGTAAAGACTTTGATCTTATCCGTGTGGCCTTCGATAGCAAATTCTAATTCAGCGCCAAGTGATTTGCCGATCCAGTTGCGTTGCATTTCCTTAATAGGCTCTGGCCAGTCTATTTTTTCCAATCCGTCAAGTAATCGATCGGCATAGGCTGTAATGCGCATGTTCCATTGAGGCATCTTTTTTTTGATCACCGGATGACCACCTCTTTCTGAGAACCCATCTTTTACCTCGTCGTTGGAGAGTACGGTCCCTAACGCGGGACACCAATTGACGCTGGTCTCGGCAATGTATGTCAGCCTATAATGTAATAGTGTTTTCTGTTTTTGCTCATCTGAATAGTTAATCCAATCGGATGAGGAGAAAAAAGGTGTGTCTTCGTCACTAGCAGCTTTTATCTTTTGATTGCCATTTTTCTCAAAGTTTGAAATGAGTGTTTCAATAGGTTCTGCCTTATCTGTTTCTTGGTTGTACCAGGAGTTGAAGAGTTGTTTGAAAACCCACTGTGTCCACTTGTAATAAGAGGGCTCGCTGGTGCGAAACTCACGAGACCAGTCATAGCTAAAGCCCATGAGCTGGAGTTGTTCCTTGTAGCGATTGATATTGGTCTCTGTTGTGATAGCGGGATGTTGCCCAGTCTGGATGGCATATTGCTCAGCGGGCAAGCCAAAGGCATCAAAGCCCATAGGGTGAAGTACGTTGAAGCCCTTGAGTCTTTTGAACCGTGACAGAATGTCGGTGGCGATGTATCCAAGCGGATGTCCAACGTGCAATCCTGCTCCGGATGGATAGGGAAACATGTCCAATACATAGTACTTGGGTTTGGTAGGGTCAATGCTCACCTGATAGGTTTCATTTGCCTCCCAATGTTTGCGCCATTTTTCCTCTATTTCGTGGAATTTATATTCTGCCATTCTCGTGGTTTTTCGAAGGCGACAAAATTATAATAAGTGTCTAGATTATTAGCTGGAAAAAAAAATATCCAACGAGAAACCTTTCATTTCTGTAGATGTCCTTCGTTTAGTTAAAGACTTACAAATGAAACAACTTATTTTCTCGGCAATCATTTTTTTATCTTCGCAAGCCGCGTGGGCTCAGGAACCAGATACGCTGCAGACAACTCCTGCTCAACCTGCAGAACCGATCGCTCCACCTGAGGAGCCGAAACCTGTTGCTCCGGAAGCAGTAACTGAACTACCAAAGGAGCCGAAGGAGGTTACAAAGCCAGATAACGTTTCCACTGCCGAACCGACTGAGATTCAGCCAAAAATTATTTATTACCAGTCCAGTTCCGATCAGGATAGGAAATCTAGGAGAAAGAGGGGTAGAGGAGATATCAAGACCTTATCAGGGTCGATGAATCATAGTGGTGGCTTCGGTGCTTTATCTTTCAGAACTACTGATTTTAACGATGAGACTCTGGTCATGGCTGGAATTAGAGGCGGGTGGATCATCAACCGTACGCTTGGTATTGGGCTGGAAGGTCATGGTATTATACCTACTGCGAAGTTTGATGGCATAGATCCAAATAATCCTGAGAATGATTTTCATATTCTTGGGGGATATGGAGGTATGTTTTTGGAATTGATCTTCTTCTCTAACCAAGTAGTACATGTGACTTTTCCGGTATCGGCCGGCGCAGGATGGCTAGGCTATGATCGATTGGATGATGCGACAAACTTTCCGCAATCCGGAGGAGATATTGGTACAGACGATATTGTAGATGAGGATGTATTTTGGTATGCCGAACCTGGTGCCAACCTGGAAGTCAATTTAGCCCGAAACTTCAGAATGGACTTTGGGGCCAGTAGAAGATTTACTCAGGATCTGGAACTGGCCAACACGAAATCCAGTGCATTCGAAAAGTGGAATTATTACATCACATTGAAGATCGGCGGGTTTTAGTGTGATATGCGGTAAGAATTAGCTAAGAATTCACTTTTCGTTTTATGGCCGTAGCGAGCAATCGTTTCGGCTTTTTTCATGTCAATCGCATAGATGGTTATCTTCACGGAACATTAGATTTTTCTAGTATGAAAATGAAACTACTTCTTGTAATAGCTATTTTCTTGTTGATACTTTCTGTGGTTTTTGCTGTTACTGAAGATTACTACTATCTGGGTCTTAGTCTTATTTCATTTTTAGTCATCGTTTCTTTACTGTTTCAGCAGAAGATGACTTTGAAAGGTTTCAGCTATACATGGCTGATTCTGGCCTCTGTCACAGCTGCCCTATTTTTCCCAAACCTGTTTCTTGGCATAGGAGGATTTTCGTTCAAAGTCTTAATTGTTCCCCTGCTGATGATCATCATGTTCGGTGTGGGGACAGCCATGAGTTGGAATGATTTTCTGGGCGTAATTAAAATGCCAAAAGGTGTTTTCATTGGTCTTCTATGCCAGTTTACTATCATGCCTTTTATAGGTTTTAGTCTGGCTTATATTTCTGGTTTACCACCTGCTATTGCAGCCGGTATCATCTTAGTGGGAAGTTCTCCTAGCGGCCTTGCCTCTAATGTGATGTGTTTTATTTCGAAAGCCAATCTCGCATTATCCATTACTTTAACGGCAGTGGCGACTATGCTGTCACCTTTGATCACGCCTATGTTTATGAAATTACTTGCAGATGAGCTGGTCCCTATTGATTTTGTGGGGATGATGTGGTCCATCATCAAAATTGTGATACTACCAGTAGTTTGTGGTTTGGTGTTCAATCATTTTGCACATGGGAAGTTCAGGTGGCTTGACCGGGCCATGCCATTGGTCTCTATGACAGCTATAGGTATTATCATTTCCATTATCACTGCAGCAGGTAGAGATTCTCTGCTAGCAATCGGTTTGGTGCTAATTGGTGTGGTTTTGGTGCATAACATATTGGGATATTCATTAGGTTACGGAATCAGCCGCGTTGCGGGGCTGGATAGCAGATCAGCTCGAACGATCGCATTTGAAGTGGGTATGCAAAACTCAGGATTGGCATCCGGCATTGCGCTGGAAATGGGGAGAGTCGCGACCATGGGTTTAGCACCTGCGGTATTCGGCCCACTGATGAATATCACTGGTAGCTCTTTGGCGACTTGGTGGAGAGGTAAGCCAGTCGAAAAAGACCATAGAACTAATTGAAATCTGAGCCTATTACCTTTTGTAATCCAATACTTATTCGTCTCTCAGGGATTGAACAGGATTTACACTGGCAGCCTTGACAGTTTGCAGAGCTACCGTCAACATGGCAACAGTCAAGGTGATCATCCCGGCACCAAGAAAGTACCACCATTTCAAATCAATACGGAAGGCAAAATCCGACAGCCACCTACTAGCCATGAAGTAGCTGACTGGTAAGCCTAGTAAGATGGCTATGAGGACCATTTTACCAAAATCTTTTGATAAGAGCATCATGATTCGTACAGTTCCTGCGCCCAATGCCTTGCGGATACCAATCTCCTTAAATCTTTTTTCCGCTGTGAAGGCAGCGAGTGCAAAAAGTCCCATGCAGGAGATTAGGATGGCAAAACCCGCGAAATATTTGGACAAAATGGCCACTCGCTCTTCTGCAGCATATAGCGCTTTATAGTCTTGATCCACGAATTGTGGCTTAAATACATAACCTGGGTTGAAGGAATGATAGAGGTCTTCCATTTTGGCTAATGTGGATATCTCTGCTCCTTTTTCCAATTTGGCCATGACGAAGTGAGTTTGTTCGGGAGTGTAAAGAAAGATGGTTGGCTCCACTGCAGTGTGTAGAGAAAGGAGATTGAAGTCTTTCACAACGCCTACTATCTTTTTATCTCCTGTATAATGACGAATGGTTTTTCCAATGGGATCTTTCAATCCCATAGCCGAAATGGCTGTTTCGTTGAAAATGACAGCGTTGGTGTCGGACTTAAAAGTGGAAGAAAATGTCCTGCCATTCACCATTTTCATATCCATCATTTCCAGGACACCATCCCCAGACCGGATTTCCCAAAACTGGATTTGGTCCTCAGGTGTTTTACCTTCCCAGTCTACGCCGCCGGTCGAGTTTCCGCCACCCACCATAAATCCCGATACCGCAGCACGATGAACTCCAGGTAGGTCATTGAGCTCGTTGAGGAGTGCCTGATAGTTGTCAATGAGTTTGCCTTCCCGCTCAAAATACACCAGATTTTCCTTGTCATAGCCCAAGTTACGACTCTGGATAAAGTCCATTTGGAGGTAGACAATGACTACCGCCACAATTAGTATGATGGAGAGCGTAAACTGACTGATCACGAGTGTCTTTCTACTCCAGGTGTCTCCTTTACTTTTGGCCAGTTTTCCTTTTATTACCTCAATCACATTAAATCCGGAAAGGTGAAGAGCTGGATAACTGCCCGCAACAAATCCTACTAAAATGACCAGCGCAATGAGCGCCAGCACAAACTCCGAGGTAAACTCAATAGATAAGTGCTTCTGCGCTATAAAATTGAATTGTGGTAGAAGGAGCCATACACTAAGAATGGCGATCAGTAAAGAGATAAATGTCAATAATATGGATTCAGTGAAGTATTGACCTGCAATTGACTGACGCGAGGCACCCATTGTCTTTTTGATGCCTATCTCTTTTGTGCGAAAAGAGGCCTTGGCGGTTGACAGGTTGATAAAGTTGACGCTGGCAATAAACAGGATAAACACTGCAACGATAATGAATAAGTGCACATAATCGATTCTACCACCAGCTCTCAATCCATTTTCATATTGACTGTGCAGGTATAGCTCTGCGTATGGCGTTAGAAACAATGACACATTTTCTCGCTCTTGTCTCTCCTTAAGGATCTTGTCAATTTTTTCCTGTACTGCGATCTTGTCAGCTCCGCCACGCAAGACAACCATAATTCGGGCATAGTAGTTGAACCAGTTTTTGAAACTGATAAGTTCGTCATGATAGTAGTCCCAAGACATCAAGTAATCAAATTGTTCGGAGGAGGCTTCTGGGATATCCTTTAAAATACCTGTGACTTTGACCGTTTTTGTTTTACCCCAGAAGTGCCATGTGATAGACTTACCAAGAGCATCCTTCGTTTTGAAAAGCCTTTTGGCTAGCGATTCTGAGATCACGATGCTCGATGGGTCTGCTAACACTTGTTTGGGATCACCTTGCATTAGCTGAAATGAAAATACCTTAAAGAAATCCCTGTTGGCAAATTTGCCATTGGCTTTGTGGTAGGTCTCTGCTACTGACAAAGTGTATTCGTGAGCATCGGTAGTGATTGTTGCACTTTCGATTTCGGGAACTTGGGCCTGCAATTCATCATACAGTAGACCTGGGACACCTTTCCAGGTGAAAATCCCGCTTGCATCAGAATGATTGGACATGATCTGATAAAGGCGATCTCTTTTCATATGGAATTGGTCTACCTCTAACTCGTCCTGTACCCAAAGGAAGATAAACAAGACGCAGGCCAAGCCTGCTGAAAGCCCGACAAGATTAATCAGGAAATGACTGCTTTGTTTCCTGAAATGACGAAAGATGAGTACTAAGTTATGAGCAAACATATCAACGGTATTTGAGTCTTGGATCTTTGTTTTTTTGATGGCAAAAGGTCTCAGGTAGTTGAATACCTGGTACCAGTAATTGAGTTTGGCCAGAAGGAGGGAGGTTGCCTTGAGCGTTTTCAGGAACTTCTCCTCCAGGTCTCCCAGCACCTCTTCTGCCAGTTCCTGGCGGATCAATCGCTGAAGGATTCGGGTAGCCATTCTTGGCGGAGTATGTCTTTTACCTTTCATGATAAGTTACTCAGATCTCAGTCCTTGTGCCGGGTTGACCCTACCGGCTTTGATTGATTCATAGCTGATAGTAACTAATGCAATGGCAACTGCAAGTAATCCAGATATCATGAAAATCAGTGGATCGATAGTCGTTCGATATTGAAAATCACCTAACCATTGATCTACCAGATACCAGGCTATTGGTGTAGCCAGTAGGAAAGACACTAAAACCAGTCTAGTGAAATTGAATGTCATTAATTTGAATATGCCTAACATACTGGCACCCAAAACTTTTCGAATGCTGATTTCTTTACTTCGTTGCTCTATCATGAAAGCGGAAAGGCCAAAAAGCCCGAGGCAGGCGACGATGATAGCAAGTACAGCAAAAGCTGTAAAAACGCTGCCTGTTCGTTGCACATCTTCGTACATCCGGGTAAATGCCACATCTAGGAAAGTATATCTAAAGGGCTGCTTAGGCATAAATTCATCCCATTTATGCTTGACTTGATCAATTGTAGCTGACATATTGTCGCCTTCGATCTTCACCGCCAATACAGAACCGAAATTTCTCCTCATCAGACTTAGTGGCTTGATGTTTTCTTTCATGTTTTCGAAGTGGAAATCCTCGATGACACCGATCACTTTCCAGTTGAAGAAGTTCATGATCTTGGCACCAACGGGGTTTTCCAGGTTCATCGCTTTAGCCATACTTTCATTGATGATAATGGCCGAACTATCGGAGGCCATATCCGTGAAATTTCTACCCTCTACTAACTTGATATCCAGGGTCTCTAAAAAATCCTCATCAACAGACCAAAGTTGTGCGGAAACAGCCTTATCGATTTTGTTTCGCCCTTGTTTCCAAAAGAGGTTTTGGTCGCGCTTAGTGCCTGATACTGGTAGATAGTTAGTGTGCGTAGCGTGATTTATATTTTTAAGTGAAACCAGTTCATTCTTGAAAACATCAAGTCGATCTTCTAGTGTATTGGTGCCCTGAACCAACAAGACTTGATCTTTATCAAAGCCTAATCTTTTGTTGAGGATATACTGCATTTGTCGGTGTATCATAAAAGCACCTACGATCAGTACAATAGAGGTTGTAAATTGAAAAACAACCATAGCACCGCGGATTTTGGAGCTCTTACTTCCGCGACTAAGGCTTCCTTTGAGTACATCGATCGGTTTGAAAGCTGAAAGGTAAAAAGCCGGATAGAGACCTGATAAAAGACCAATGGCAAGGATGAAGGTCAATATCATAGGAATCAGCCACCAGCTAGTCAGTGATAGCGATAAAGATTTGCCAGAAAGTGCGTTGAAGTAGGGTAGAAGTATAAAGGCCAGAATTACCCCTAGCAAGACAGAAATAGCACTATACAAAACAGATTCGGTGAGAAACTGCTGAATAAGATGTCCTTTAAAGGAGCCTACCACTTTGCGTAATCCAACCTCTTTGGCCCGGTTAGCAGACTTGGCGGTGGACAAGTTGATAAAGTTGATAGCCGCTAAAAGCAATATGAATAAGGCTATAGCTGAAAACAACCATGCAATACGAATGTCTCCGTGTGGTATTATGTCGCCAATACCTTCAGAGTACAAGTGTACGTCTGTAATGGGCTGTAGCGCCAGGGAGAAGTACTTTTTGGTATCCTCCACTCCTGGATTTCCTTGTTCCTCTTGATATTTGAGTATGAAGTCGTCTCTGATCAACAGCAGTTTTTCTTCCAACATCCTGGGATCTGTTCCCTCTCGGAGTAGTAGGTAAGGGTTATAATTCCAGCAGCACCAGTCGGTCTGTTCTCCTGGCCAAAACTCTTCCCCCGTCAACGTTAGTAAAAAATCAAAGTTAAGATGCGTCTGAGCTGAGAAGTCGGGCATCACTCCACCAATCACGTATATCTTATCTTTATCCTCATTTAGAATAAGAGTTTTGCCAACAGGATCTTCACCAGGGAAATATTTGTCCGCTTTGTTTTTTGATATCACCACAGATTTGGGCTGAGCAAGAGCCGTGGCTTGATCCCCATAGATCATGGGTATTTCTAATATATCAAGCAATACCTGGTCAGCATATGCAAAACTTTCTTCATAACTATTTTGTATCCGATCTGATCGGCGAACTTGATTTTTAGTAGCATCAAACCAGTCGTAAGGAATGAGTCTTCCGGCCTTCTCTACCTCAGGAAAGTTATCCTTGATGATTTGAGTCGTTTGCGCGGGAAACGCAGTACCCATACCAGAGTTTCCCGGGTCGCTGTATACATTAAGCAGGCGATAAATCCGGTCTTTGTTCTGGTAGTGCTGGTCATAATTGAGCTCGTCGGCCACAAACATGGCAATCAGCAAAAACGCAGCAACGCCTATAGCAAAACCGCCAATCTTGATGCCGGAATACATTCTGTGTTTAAGAAGATTTTGCCAGGCTACCTTAAAATAATTTTTCAACATGGTTGTATAAATTGAGTTATTTGACATTTTTCTCCATGCAAAAGGCCTCAGGTAGTTAAACACCTGGTACCAATAGTTGAGCCTGGTCAGAAAGAGAGACTTACTTTCCAAAGTGGTGTAAAACTTTTCCTCCAGGTCTCCCAGCACCTCTTCTACCCATTTTGATTGAACAAGATGCTCAATAATTTGAACAGCTAACTTGGGAGGTGATGGGCGATTATTACTCATTCTATTCCGACCTCAAGCCTTTTATTGGGTTGGCAGTGGCGGCCTCGTACGATTTATAGCATACGGTGAGTAACCCAAAGCCAGCTATGACTAAGACACCGGCGACGATTGACCAAGGGCTGACTTCAGTTCTGAATTCGAAATGATTGAGCCACTGATGAGCATAGTAATAAGCAATTGGTAACCCTATGATCATTGACAGCAAAAAGAGCTTTACATATTCTCTGGAGAGCATCAAAATAAGCTGAATTACTCCTGCGCCATACACTTTGCGAATCCCTATTTCTTTGGTGCGCAGATGAGAGGCATACGTCGATAATGCCAGTAGTCCAAGGCACGAAATGGTTATTGAAACAATTGCGAAGAGCTTAGCCAGCTTTCCAACAATGACTTCGTTGGTATAGACTCTTTTGTACTGATTGGCCAATAGCTCAGGATCAAAAGGATACTCCGGATTTAAACTTGAGGTAATTCTTTCTATTTTCTGCAAAGCAGGCTGTATGGTTCCATTGACCCGGATCAAAGCCACGTTGAGGTCGCTAGGGTCATACCTAATGATCAAGGGGGCAATTGGCTCATAGAGATCCAACATGTGAAAATTTTTAACCACGCCTATTATTTGACCTTCGATACCCCAAATAGATAGTCTTTGGTTTAATGGATCTTGAAAGCCCATAAGTTCTGCAGCGACTTCATTGATCAGATAATTCATGGAATCAGCACCGTATTCCCTCGAAAATGATCGACCAGATAAAAGATCCGCTTTCATGGTGTGAAGAAAATCATCTCCGACGCCGAGCACATTGATCTCCCAGTTGGCTTGCGGATCTTTACCATCCCAGTTGGCAGAACCGGTCGATCGTCCATATGAGATGGGGTTGCCAGTCGCACCTGTTACGTCCTCGACTTCAGGAAGACTCATGAGCTCATTTCTATAGGTATCAAACTGCTCATCAAGACTACCTTCCACATCTATCATGACCAAATTGTTATGGTCAAGTCCCAGGTCTTTGTTTAGAATGTAGCCAAGTTGTTGGCTGATAACAACTGCTCCGATAATCAGTAGTATGGAAATAGAAAACTGGAAGACGACCAGACCCTGTCTCAGGTTCAGAGCGGTATTGGACTTGATGATCTTTCCTTTTAGGGAATGGATGACTTTGATGGCCGGCAGCATCAGCGCCGGATATAGGCCTGTCAAGAAACTAACTGAAACTACCGTTATACCAATGATTGCCCATGTAGTCATGTCATGGAGATTTAGAAATAAATTGGCTTCAATGACGCGATTAAAAAGGGGAAGAGCTATAGCTACTATTATGATGGCCAGCCCCATTGCTGTGGCTGTGAGCATCAGTGATTCAACAAAGAATTGCAGTCTGATAGAAGCCCTTGATTCTCCTAGTACTTTTCTGACACCCACTTCCAGGTTTCTTTTGAATGACTGGGCTGTAACTAGGTTCATTGCATTAATACAGGCCATCATTACGATCAGCAATGCAGCGATTAGCATGATCCTGATGTAAGTAATTCGTCCACCGACAATCACTCCATTTTCAAACTTCGAATGAAGGTATCGTTCCGAGAAAGGTTGTAAAATCAATCTTTCATCGACTTCGTCATTAGAATGATTGTTGATCTCATTCAAGATCCTGCCTGCTACAGCTGACCTGTTGATCGGTGCCGTTTCTATGAAAAAACGAAAACTACCACTTCCCCAATCCTCCATCCAACTATGCTGAGCTATCAGCGATTCGGCAGGACGTAGCCAGTCAAAACTTAAAGAAGATTGTGCATTAGGCTGCTTGAAGACCCCTGAGACAGTAAGTTCCGTATCGTCATTTGCAATGATAGATTGGCCTATGACATCATGCCATTTTCCGGACTTTGCTCCGAAATACTTCTCTGCAAGGTAATCAGAGATGACAATATCGGTACTATGTGGTAGCGCATTGGCTTGATCTCCTGCCAGCAACTCAAACGAGAACATATTGAAGACAGAAGGAGAGGCGAAAAACCCGCGCTCCTTGCCAGTTATCGTACCTCGCTGTAGAAGAGGGGTTATAGGCCAACTTAACACTACAAGATCGTCGACTTCGGGGTAAGTGTTCAGTAGCTCCTCTCTCAATGGTTTGGGAATGTAGGAGGTGGTGTGAACTTCTCCATTTGATTGATACATATTTCTCCACACCTGGAAAATAGAATCACTTTTTTTGTGAAAGGCATCAACCTCCCGTTCACCTTTAATCCAAAGTGAAATCAGGATGGCTGAGGCCAGCCCTAGCGTTAGCCCCACCAAATTAATGGCAGTAAAATATTTTTCCTTTCTGGAATTTCTAAGGGTTAGTTTTAGATAATTTCTAAACATAGGAGAGATCAATTTGTATTTGGGGGTCTTCAGAGCGAATGGCCTGAAGTAGTGGACTATCTGATACCAATAGTTAAGTTTGGCGCGCGTAAGAGACTTCCTTTTGGTTACGGCGTAGAATTTTTCCTCCAGGTCTCCAAGAACTTCCTCGACTAGCTCATCTCGGATAAGCAGGGTCAAAATCTTTCGAGGGTATTTTGGAGGAGTTGAGGACATATGCCAGTCGGTTAATCGGTGGGAAGCGCAAGCATGGGTAGATCACTTGTGCCTAAGGTTGGATACCGTCTCCACAGTGAAACTCGAAAATCCTTCGCTGCTTGCAAAGCGCGCTCACCACTGGCCGTGATGGTGTATATTCTTTTCCTTCTACCACCTCTGGACGCTGTGGCTTGCCCCATCTCCGATGTCAAAAACCCCTTGTCATCCAGCCTGGATAGAGTAGAATGCACAGCTCCGATACTTACAGACCGCTTCGTTTGCGCTTCAAATTCTTCTGCAAGCTTAAAAGCATAAGCTTCTTGTCCTAATATGCCCACTAGTAGTAGAATTACTTCTTCAAACTCTCCTAAACCTGTTTCTTTCATAATGTTACTAAATTGTAGAACTAATATACGGGATTGCTTTCTGATATGTTCTACGATTTAGTAGTAAATGGAATATTTCTTTGAATTCTGACCTCATCGCTTGATTTCACGTTAGAGCTTTTCATGCAGGCCAGGTGGATTTCATTTTTTTTGGCATTAGCCCTTAATCTAGGGATGGAAGCCTATGTACAATTCTCAGTAGAGGGGGAATATTGGGCGAATCTGATTACTACATTTAGTATTTTCTTTATCGCAGGAGGTACTTTCTTTTTCCTGTTGATTCTTTACGCGGTATTTGGAATCGTAAAGGATTGCTGGAGGTATATTGCCATGGGTATGGTATTAGGCTTAGTCATCAATGGTATATGGTCAGCAGCAGCAAATGACCGTAGGGTGGAAGAGTCTCGACTATATCTTTATAGCCCCTATAAAGGAAGAGACTCTGCCGTTTTTGAGTTGGACGTAGATACTTTGCAGCATTTTCCTATGCAACTCATCGCTTTGGAAAAAGTAAAGTCAATCAAACTTAAATCAGGAGATTTGCAGATGTTGCCAAAGAATTTTGGGGATATCCAAAACCTGAATAGCCTCCATATCAACAGAAATCCACGCTTGGATGTCGAGCAGGTTGTTGGGGTATTGGAAGAGACTTCTATTTCAGATTTGCAAATCACTTTTTGTAATGTCCGAAATTTGCCAATACAGTTACAGAATATTAACTCTTTACAGAGGCTTGATCTATCTTATAATGATGACCTAAACCTGGATAGT
>JAHCMJ010000127.1 GCA_019192485.1 Cyclobacteriaceae bacterium HetDA_MAG_MS6
CCGGGCTTTTCTGTGGTGAAACTACAGGTTTTGGTGATTTTTTTTCAGCTATTATTTTGGGCTTTGATTTTGGAGGCAGATCATGGTACTCAATGTCCACATTTTTGGGCCGTTTACTTTTCAGCCAGAGTACCCGACCTGGCTTTATCTCATCTGTCATGGACATCCGGTTTTTTGAGGCCAGCTTGCGGAGTTTGATGCCGTAGCGCTGTGAGACACCCCAGAGCGTATCATCCCACGCGGCGATGTGGAACCCAAGCTTCGAGCCGGACTTCTTAGGAGCTATGTAATAAAATTGTCCTGGTATGATACCTTGTCCTTCTTCCAGGTCATTGTAGCCAAGAAAAGCTTGCTCTCCTATTCCCGCAGCAAGGGCTAAACTTGAGCTACTGTCATCCTCTTTGGCAACAATAGTTTTGATGCCGTTTATCTTGGCGATGTTTTTAGATTCGGCAACAGTCGGACCCAAAGTCTCCGGATATTGGATGGTTGGTACTATAGGATCGGAAGGTTCTTGATCTGATTTTTTGCTAGCTATCGTATTTCCCTCTCTAGGTAAATTCGTTCCTGGATAAATAACAGCATACCTTTTGTCATCAGGAATGCGGCCGTGCAGAAGCCATTTATTGTATTCTTTCAATACATTGATGTCCACCTTTAGTTCTTTGGCGACCTGTTCTAATGTTTTGTTTTGGCCTTTGGTATATTCTAGAAGTACGATGCCTTTTGAGTGCGGAATGCCAATTTCATTCTGGTAGGCTATCTTGTGAGCCAGAAATCGCTTGAGGTACCAGTGAGATTTTTTGGTTACGGTAAACTTGTCCTTTCCCAGATATTTCTGATCAATGTATTTCTGAACCCCACCCGGCCCGGCTTGATAAGCTGAGAGCGCATAGGCCCAGTTACTGAATTGAAAATTGTTCCTTTTCAAATACTTTGCTGCTCCTTCTGTTGATGAAACAAGGTTTTTTCGTTCGTCTACTTTCTTGTCTACGCGTAAACCAACCTCTCTGGCGGTAAAATCTTTGAACTGCCAAAATCCAACAGCGTTAGCGGATGAAACGGCATCTGCTATCAGATCGCTTTCCTGCAAGGCCAGATATTTAAAATCTTCTGGTACGCCAGACTCTTTCAGCACTCTGGAAATGATGGGGAAGTATAGATTGGCTTTGTCTAACTCTAATTTGAAAAACTTCTCGCTGGCCCTTAGGGCATTCACGTCCTTCTGTATATCTCTTTTCGCTCCTTCAGTCAGGAATAATTTCATTCCTGCAAAATCCATTTGGTTGGGTACTTGGGGTATTTGACCATACACAAACGGGTAGGCGAAAAAGATCACTAACCAGTAAAAGATAAATCTCATATGCTATTTCTTTCTGACAATCATCAATCCATCTCTGATAGGGAACAACACATTTTCAATACGTTCATCTTGATGTATCTTCTGATTAAACGCTCTTATGGCTTTAGTATCTTTGTCTTTTTTGGTAGGGTCAAATACTTTCCCACTCCAAAGTACATTGTCAGCAATGATAAAGCCGCCTGATCTAACCTGATCAAATGCGAGATCATAGTAGAGGGCATAGTTTTCCTTGTCAGCATCTATAAATACCAAGTCCCATGAATCGGTCAGCGTGGGAATAACATGAACGGCATTACCTATTATATAGTCTATACGTTCTCCCAGGTTTCCAGCCGATCTAAAGTACTCCCTCACCATGGACTCTAGTTCTTCATTAATATCTATGGTGATGATTCTACCCTCAGACGCTAGTCCTTCAGCCATGCACAAGGCGGAGTAGCCGGTGTAAGTTCCTATTTCCAGGACACGTTGTGGACGGATCATATGTGCGAACATAGAAAGTACACGACCCTGCAAATGTCCGCTAAGCATTCTGGGCTTCAATACGTTGAGATGAGTTTCTCGATGGATGCGACGTAGGAGGGGAGATTCAGCATTAGAATGCTGCTCAACATACAATTGAAGCTCAATAGGTAGGAACTCCATAGAATCTCAAATTTATATGAATTTAGGTAGAATCATGTGCCAGGAGTAAAAGTCAAGTGGCTCATTTGGTCAGTATTAAAAATATCTAAAGCCAATTGTTGCAATTGATGGGATCCAATACTTTCGATTTTCTCAAACACCATGTTAAGGTCTGGCACACGTCCAAGATCAAGAAGGCTTTTAGCCATCATCAACATCATAGAATTGTTGTTTTCTTCGGACATCGCCAATTGACCCTTGATTTGTTGTTTGGCCTTGTGTAACTGAATAGAGCCCATGGGTTTGTTTTTGATCAGCTGGATCTCTTTATGGACAAGTGATAGACTCCTCTTGTCATTGCGAGGATCTGTAGCGAAAAATATGGCAAAGAGTCCCACGTCGGTGTAGGTGGTATACTGAGCTTCGACACCGTATACATATCCATGCTTCTCTCTTAGAGAAAGATTGAGTCTGGAGTTGAGCGACGGTCCTCCCAAAATATTGGTCAGCAGAAAGAACGGTATCCGGGATTCGTGTTTGAGCCCGAAGGTCTGAGTGCCAATAGCATGATGGACCTGCGATATTGGTTTTTCGATTGACTTTTTAGTTGGGACAAAATGCTCAAAGGCCCTTCTGGGTATTTCGCCCTTTTTGTGAGAGACGTCGCTTAGATACTTTCTGACTACCTTTTCCAGCGATTTCATAGTGTAATTTCCTACACTGGATAAAACTATTTTTTCAGTATTTAGGTGTTTTTTAATAAAAGAGAGGAACTGATCATGCCCAAACGACGATACGGTTTGCTCGGTCCCTAATATATTCATGCCTAGGGGGTGATTTTGAAAGACGACCTCATCAAAATCGTCCTGGATAGCATCTTCCGGAGTATCACGATACATAGACATCTCTTCCAGGATAACCATTTTTTCGCGGTCGATCTGTTTCTCCGGGAATGTGGAGAAAAACGTAATGTCTGCCAGGAGATCTACGGCCTTGTCCAGATGATTTTGAAGCACCGAAGCATAGAAGCAGATCTTCTCCTTGGTAGTATATGCATTGAGTTCGCCACCGAGAGACTCTAACCTATTCAAGATATGAAATGCCTTCCGTTTTTGGGTGCCTTTGAAAGCCATATGCTCCCAGAAATGAGCCAGACCCTGCTCGTCGTTGGTTTCATCCCTACTACCAATATCCAGCATAAGTCCAAGGTGAGCGATCTTGGTATTCTCAACTTGTTTATGGATTAGCCTTATGCCATTATTCAATTCAACCAGCTCATATTCCTTCATAATCGCGGCAAACCTAGCCAACTATTTTTGATTTTGAATCATGGACTACCAACAGCGATCGGTCACGTAGCGATGAGAAGGAATTTTGGCTACATTTGATATCAACACCATGAAGTTTAATCGAATACTTATCATTCAAACGGCATTTATCGGTGATGTGGTGTTGGCTACTTCGGTTATTGAAAAACTCAGCGCGTACTATCCGGACGCAGATATCGACTTTCTCCTGAGAAAGGGGAATGAACCCTTACTGGCAGAACATCCTAAGCTTCGCGAGGTGATTGTCTGGAATAAGCAAAAAGCCAAGTATCGCTCACTATTTCAATTGATTGGGGTAGTGCGGAAAAGGCACTACGATCTTGTAATCAATCTACAGCGCTTTGCGACGATGGGACTATTGACCACCTTGTCTAGAGGGAAAGTTAAGGTTGGATTTGATAAAAATCCTTTCTCCGTATTCTGGCAGAAGCGGGTGACTCACCAAATAGGCGATGGACTTCATGAGGTGGAACGAAATCTGAATCTGGTCAGAGCGTTCACTGATGATTTTGTGGTCAAACCTAAGCTCTACCTGTCGGAAAATGTCTTAAGTACTGTTAAGTCTTGGACGGTGGACGATTTCATTACTATTGCTCCGAGTTCAGTTTGGTCAACCAAGCAGTTTCCAAAAGAGAAGTGGATTGAGTTTATACAAAAGAGTGATTTTGCTGGTAGAATCTATTTGTTGGGCGCAAAAAGTGATAGGATACTGGCTGATGAAATCGTAATAGGATGTCCGGGATATCAGGTAGTCAACCTGTGCGGGAAGTTGAGCATGTTGCAGTCGGTCGCACTGATGAAATCATCCTTGATGAACTATGTCAATGATTCCGCGCCCATGCATTTTGCCTCTGCAGTAAATGCACCAACTACTGCTGTTTTTTGTGCTACTGTACCCGAATTTGGGTTTGGCCCACTATCGGATCATTCTCATGTAGTACAAGTCAGAGATAAACTCAACTGCCGACCTTGTGGATTGCATGGTAAGCGTAAATGTCCTCACGTTCATTTTAGATGCGCTCAGGATATTAGCGTGGATGAGTTGCTATCAACACTTCCCGGATAGTTCCAATTACTTTTTGGGGAAGTGGGCTACTTCTTTTGTGCGTTAGCTTAAATGCTTTCACTAGAGCCTGATGGGCTTTATTACAGGTCTGGCGTTCTCTTTTCTCTTATGATGAGCGAGTGATCAAAAAGTCCATATGCGCGAAAACTATTTTTCCCAAAAGACTTCTACAACCTGATTGTCGAACAAGATGGAGGTTTGGGAAGCTAATTCTTTCTGCTTGATTTTGATTTTGTTTTTTTCAGGACGATATACTTCTCGCTCTATTACTTCATAGTCATTCTTTTTGTGAAAAGCTACAACATAAGGTTGGTCAAAAGGACCTTGCAAGGTGTAAGCGCGTTTCTTTTTAATAGATTTTGGTCGTTCGATACTTTCTTCAGCGCCTGCGGCTATGACGAGAACGGTTGATGCCTTAGGGACTCCGTAACCCAGATAGTTATTGCCGTAGGGATAAAAGTGCCCTGATTTTTCAATTATTGATTTGATCTGGATGGCAGAAAGATGTGGATGGAGCTGCATGAGACAGGCTGCAATTCCAGTGATGACGGGCGTGGCGAAAGAGGTGCCATCAGCTGCAAAACAAGAAATGTTAGGTTTGAGGTAGGGTAATGATGGCGTCCCGATAGAACTGTAGTTCATCTTGTCCCAAATTGATAATTTGCTAGCGCCAACTGTGAGCGCTCCCTCAGCATCTCCCGGTGTGGAGAGAACACGCCACTTAGAATCCGAGGCTTCGTTGCCTGCCGCTACGACGATCAGCATGTCTTTTTCATAGGTGGCAATATCCACAGCTCTAGCTATGGCTGACGTTTTTCCATCCATTTGCTGAGGTGTATAGTTTTCCTTAGGATTAGTGTAGTTTTTGGCGTATCCCAGGGAAATATTTACTAGACGGATGTCTAAAGATTCCATCCATTCCAGTGCTTGGATAAGATAGTCTTCTTCTATTCGTTTTTCATATGCGCCATGATCAGTGCGTGCCAGGTAGTATTCCGACTCTGTGGCCAGTCCGAATTGGATTTCTTTCGCACGATTCCAGCCGCCGATAAGCTGCCAGACTTCCGTGCCATGCACATCGTCTAAGCCCGCGATTCCGCCGTATGCCGGAAGATCCGGTGTGATAAAATCTTTATAAACCTTTACTTGATTATTTTCAAATAGATGAGACAGCGTTGGATCCTTGTTAGCTTTTAGAAATCCTCCATCAATGATGCCAATCTTGACACCTTTCCCCGTTAGGCCTTTTTCAGCGAATAACTTACCTTCTATTTGTTCCAGAGCGAAACCTACGTCTTTCGCGGATAAGCTATTGGGAGAGGACTTTTGATCAAAAGAGAGAACAGGAAGGATATCTATCCCATTGTTTTGTAGAGATTGAATCTCTCCCGCCTTCAGAGAAAATGAGCAAGCGTCCAGCCATTGAGAACAAAATAAAGGATCAGTAGAGATTAGATTAGACTGAGCGTCATAATCATATACCCAATACTTGTCTTGGCCCGCAGAGCCTATGACAAAAAGTAGAAGAAATGCTAATTTTAAAGCGCCTCTTAACATAAATAACAATAACCCAGTTTTTAGAAATCCTATCCAGGAACATGCTTGGATAACTACAAAATTTACTAGAAAAAATGAAATATCGCTCTATCCCCAACGAACTTTTTCAACTCAACAGGGCCAATCTTATCAAACAGTTGAAAGCTAACTCTGTCGTTTTGATCAGTGCAAATGATATCATGCCCACTAATGCCGACGGCACGATGGCCTTTCGGCAGAACTCAAATCTCTTTTATCTATCAGGTGTAGATCAGGAAGAATCAATCCTAATGTTGGCCCCGGATTTTCCTAATGAGAAGCTAAGGGAGGTCCTTTTTCTTAGAGAAACCAATGAGCAAATAGCTATTTGGGAGGGACATAAGCTCACTAAAGAAGAGGGGCGAAAAACTTCCGGAGTCGACACCATCAAATGGAATCATGAATTCGAACAGACATTGAGTGCTATCCTCGCGGAATCAGAAAACATCTATTTGTATAAAACGGAACATATCAGGAATGCTTCCACCACTGAAACCCGAAACGACAGACTGATTAAGTGGTGCAAAGAACAATTTCCATTACATAACTACCAACGATTAGCACCCGTAATATATGATCTGCGGACAGTGAAGTCCAAAGAAGAGGTGAGGCTGATTGAGCATGCTTGTCATATTACCGAACAAGGTTTTCGCAGGGTACTTGAAGTAGTGAGACCAGGAGTATGGGAATATGAAGTTGAGGCAGAGTACGCCTATGCTTTTCTCCAAAACCGCTCTAGAGGGTTTGCTTACCAGCCCATAGTAGCGGGGGGTAGCAATGCATGTGTTTTGCACTACCTGGACAACAATCAGCAGTTGAGAGACGGGGATTTATTGCTAATGGATGTGGGTGCAGAATATGCCAATTACAATTCCGATATGACTAGGACTATTCCAGTTTCTGGTCGGTTCTCAAAGCGACAACGCCAAGTCTATGATGCAGTCTTGCGGGTAAAAAATAAAGCCACAGAACTATTGAGGCCAGGTGGCGTGATCCCGGAGTATCATAAGGCAGTCGGTGAAATCATGACGGAAGAACTACTGGAGTTAGGTCTCTTAGATAAGACAGATATCAAAAATCAAAACTCTGACCAGCCGGCTTACAAGAAGTATTTTATGCATGGGACGTCACACCATCTGGGTTTGGATGTCCACGATGTGGCCTCTATCTATGCCACGTTTAAACCAGGAATGGTATTTACAGTGGAGCCGGGGATATATATCCAATCAGAGGGTATAGGCATCAGGCTAGAGGATAATGTTTTGATTACGGATTCTGGACATAAAAATTTAATGAGGAATATCCCCATTCATCCGGAAGAAATAGAGGATCTTATGCATCAAAACAGGAGCAACTGATGGAAGAAGTAAATACTGATCAGGCACCAGAGCCTGTAGGTATGTATCCACATGCCAAAAGAGTAGGTAATCTACTGTTTCTGTCAGGAGTTGGACCCAGAAAGCCTGGGACCAATAAGATACCGGGAGTTGAACTGGACGAGGATGGGACGATTGTTTCCTACGACATAGAAGAGCAGTGTCATTCGGTATTTGAGAATGTGAAGATTGTCCTGGAAAAGGCCGGAGCTCAATGGCAGGATCTAGTAGATGTAACGGTTTTTCTTACTAATATGAAAGACGATTTCGATACCTATAACAAAATTTATGCTAGATACTTCCGTAGAGCAAGACCAACTCGGACTACAGTTGAGGTGAGCGCTCTACCCACCCCAATCGCCATTGAGTTGAAATGCATTGCACTTTTGGAGGATTAAGGACTATGCTAGGGGTAAAATGTATATTTTTGAGCCTTATTAGTAAATAATGGAGTACAATACCGAAAGAGATCATCTCATTCTTAGAGAATACGGCCGCAATATCCAAAGGCTCGTACGCTACGTCAAGACAGTAGAAGATCAGGAAAAAAGAAATACTTATGCCGCTACACTAGTAGAGTTGATGAAGCAGATCAACCCTAATGTGAAGGATTCCAATGAGTATTATCAAAAAGTGTGGGATGACTTATTCATTACTTCAGAATTTGGTTTGGACGTTGAGAGTCCTTTTCCAAAACCTAATCCCAATATTCTGGAACGAAAGCCTGAGCGAGTTCACTACCGGACAAACGAGATCAAGTTTAAACACTACGGAAGAAACATTGAGTTGCTGATTTCGCAGGCTTTGGAGATGGAAAGTCAAGAAGATAAAGAGTCAGCCATCGTCACGATTGGTAGATTGATGAAATCTTTTTTTCAAACCTGGAATAAAGACACTATCGAAGATGAGATGGTATTGAAAACCATCAAGAGCCTATCTAAAAATGGTTTAGATATTGATATTGAGAAAGTCAAAGAGCACAAGTTGTTTGACACCACCAAAAAGGAGCGAGAGCTGGATAGTGGAAATGGGTTTAAGAAACACAGATTTCAGAAAGGCGGAGGCCGGCGAAACAAGGGTAAAAGAAGAAACTAAAGTCAATGGCCTCATTTCGAGTTCAGGGCGGACACGCACTGAAAGGCGAGATCATACCGCAAGGCGCTAAGAACGAAGCGCTACAGATCATATCAGCAGTTCTGCTTACGCACGAGCCTGTCATTATTCACAAGATTCCTGCCATCCGAGATGTCCTGAAACTTATCGACCTTTTGGCCGATCTGGGTGTAGAGACGGAGAAAGTGAGCGATGAATCATATAGATTCGAAGCCAAGAATGTCGATATCGACTTCCTGGATTCTGAGGAGTTCAAAGAAAAAGCAGCAGCTTTACGCGGATCTATTATGCTCCTAGGGCCGCTACTGGCCAGATACGGCGTGGCTAAGATGCCTAAACCTGGAGGTGATAAAATAGGTCGACGTCGAGTAGATACACACTTTGTTGGTTTCCAGAAGTTGGGGGCAGAGTTTAACTACGATGCCAATACCTCTTTTTACACTGTAGACGGTTCCAAACTAAAAGGAGCATATATGCATCTGGATGAGGCCTCAGTGACAGGTACAGCCAACATCATTATGGCCGCTGTGCTTGCGGAAGGTGAGACTACTATCTACAATGCCGCTTGCGAACCCTACATCCAGCAACTGTGCAAAATGCTGGTGCGAATGGGAGCGAAAATCTCTGGAATAGGATCTAATCTGGTCAGGGTAGAAGGCGTAAAAGACCTTGGGGGAACTGAGCATACGATGCTCCCTGATATGATTGAGGTAGGGAGTTTTATTGGCATGGCTGCTATGACCGGCTCGGAGATTACCATCAAAAATGCCCAAATCGATGAGTTAGGGATTATTCCTGATACCTTCCAGCGGTTAGGGATCAAAATGGACTTTGTCAATGACGACATCCATATCCCAGCCCAATCTCATTATGAGATCGAATCATTTATCGATGGCTCCATCTTGACCATTGCCGATGCTATCTGGCCGGGCTTTACCCCGGATCTACTAAGTATTATTCTGGTAACTGCCACTCAGGCTAAAGGCACTGTATTGGTTCATCAGAAAATGTTTGAAAGCAGATTGTTCTTTGTTGATAAGCTTATTGATATGGGTGCTCAGATCATACTTTGTGACCCGCATAGAGCCACTGTTATAGGCCTGGATAGAGCATTTCCTCTGAGAGGTATTCAAATGACCTCTCCTGATATCAGGGCAGGAGTATCTTTGTTAATTGCGGCTATGTCTGCCCAAGGTGAAAGTATCATTCACAATGTGGAGCAAATTGATCGTGGCTATCAGTTCATAGATCAACGACTCAATGCGCTTGGCGCACGGATCGAAAGAATGCCCTAACTAAGTACTGCTTTGGGTTTTATTGACCTGATAGAGATAAACTACTATCGGGATCAGTGAGCCAATTAGGATGATGGGTATAGATATCATCGAAAAACCACTACCACCCCCAGACTTGACAGCACTTATAATAGTCGTTTCGAGATACACAAATAAAGACACGGTAAAGAGATTTATTTGTCTGATTAGCCTGGTAGCCAAGGTGTATTGCCGTTTGGCATTTTCTTCGGTGATCTCCAGTGGGTAATTGAAAATGTGTGGATACTTATTGAGGATTACAAATCCGATATACATGATTACTCCAATCATAGGTAATACCCAAATGGTACTCTTGTGCCCGTAGCCGTCTACTTCGCCTTTCATATTAAAATGTGTGGGAATAGTAGCGGGCAGTTCCAGATAGTTGATCAATGGTATGACAAAAAGCATAATGATTAATATCCCACTTGTTAGTTCTACCACCCAGTCCAAAGGGACCCATTGTATTTTTATTTTTGGACGATACATCATTTGGATCTATGTGAGTGGATCAAGCCAGGGTTTAATCCAAAACCCAGCGATTTTACCTTCATCATTGATGACTACTCGTATCTCAAGCCTTTTGGCAGTTTTTTCAAATTCTCCTTTGAATCGAATAATATGCGTATCGCTTTGCTTGACTGAGGTCCAGGTCTCGGCATATTGAATCGATTTATAATGACCAAATTGATTTGAAATTTGCTGATAAATCTCCTTTTGCTTGTCGGCAGAGAGCAGGTTTGCCATGGGTTCGGTGGCTTCACCTGAAAACTCGTATGTTTTACCGGATTTCAGTGTATTGTAAAAACGATCCGAAAAGTCCCTGGCGATTTCAATTTTTCGAAGATCTGTTTGGTTCTCGGAAAGCTTTTGATAATCCTGACTGCAAGCTGATAGACTCAGTAGTGCGACAAAAGCAAAAAATAGGGTTTGACTAGTTTTCATGGGAGTATTTGGTAAATGATAAATTGTGAAATGCCTTCGGATAATAGCATCGCTGCTATGAAGCCAATATTGGTAAATTTTGATTTTGGATTGCAAGAGATCTTGAATGCATTATACAAAAGGGTGATGGACCATATCACGGAGACAATGAATATCAGAATTAGTATATAGATAACCGGTGAGGTGACGTAGAAGCTTTTGAAAGCAGGTATCAGGCGAGCTGCCGGTAGTAGAACTAGTGGAGCTCGGGAAAACAACGCGGTGCCAATAATATCTATTAATCGAAATTGCGTCCGTGAAAGAAGGTACCCAGTTACTATTAACCCAAGGATGTTAAGGGATGCGTGGAGGCTCATTTCGGCAAGAAAGTACCAAAATGGAGTATCCGATGCCAACTTGAAGAAAAGGTTACTGTTGATGTGAGTACCCGAATAAAACGAAATCGAGGTCAGGACAATGTGGATGATCAGCCCAAGGAAAATAGCTCGAATACCGGCAAGTCTGTTGTATGGGTTGAGTACTAAAGAGATGATCATTCCTCCAGGTCTTTTAAGCGGTCAATGATTTCGTCCAGCTTGTTTCGGACAGACGGGTAGCTCAATCCCATTTTTTGAGCCATCAACTTCAAACTACCACTAGCCTTCACAAAATCCAGAATGAACATTTGATCTGAATTGGATAAAACGGCTAAGTGCGGTAATTCATACAGCCCGAGCACTTCGGTACTACAGTTCTCACATTGCAGTTGCTTTACTTTCAGCTGACTTTCACAGCTCGGACAACTTGTTGGTAGTTTTTTCATTTAGTTGAACAATATTAAAGTATAATTCACTTTAATTAAAGTTAGTATAAATATTATTTCTTACCATCTAAAATATATATCTTCTATATTTTAGATAGTATGAGAAAAAGGTATCCAGCTGAAAAGCGCATTTCAGGAATGTTTTTCTTTTCAACTTTTACATCCGCAAAAAGTGGTTTTTCCTACTGTTTTTTGTGAATTAACCTCGAAATTTGATACTTCCAATCCACTGCTAAAACTGCACTTCTCTATGGAAGATATGTTGCTCTATGATCGCCTACAATTCGCTTTTACTATCACGTTCCATTACTTGTTTCCGCAGTTGACGATGGGCCTTTCACTACTGATAGTGATTATGAAAGCTATCGGTCTACGTACAGGTCAAGAACACTATCATCAGGCTGCGCGGTTTTGGATCAAGATCTTTGCAGTCAACTTTGTAATGGGTGTAGTGACTGGTATCCCAATGGAGTTTCAGTTCGGAACCAATTGGGCTAAATTCTCGGAGCTCACGGGAAGTATTGTAGGGCAGACTCTGGCAATGGAAGGTATGTTTTCCTTTTTTCTCGAAAGTGCCTTTATAGGCCTCATGCTATTTGGAGAGAAGAAAATTTCGAAAACTTTCCACTTTGTAGCATGTCTCATGGTATTTCTTGGTTCCTGGCTAAGTGGTTTTTTTATTATAGCCACTCACGCTTGGATGCAGCATCCTGTCGGCTATATCATCCAAGAGTCTGGAGAAATTGTACTGACCAGCTTTTCAGCACTATTTACCAATCCATGGCTGTATTGGGAATATGCTCATAATATGCTTGCATCAGTGGTCACTTCTTCTTTCGTAGTGGCTGGGATCGGGGCTTTTTATTTGTTGGCTAATCAATATACCGATTTTGGTAAATTGTTTTTAAAAGTAGGTGTGGTAGCAGGTTTGATTTCTTCGTTGTTAGTGGCATTCCCGACAGGAGATCAACAGGCTAAAAATGTAGCTGAGATGCAACCGGCGACCCTTGCGGCGATGGAAGGTT
>JAHCMJ010000128.1 GCA_019192485.1 Cyclobacteriaceae bacterium HetDA_MAG_MS6
ACCCACGAATCTAGACTTCGTATTCAGAGGCTTTGATTTTAATTTTCGCACCACCACCATTGATGGCCTCATGTATTTTGTAAATGCAAACTTCACTCTTGTAGGACTCTTCAGCGTCATAATTGAGTGTTTCATTTTCTCGAACTGACTCGATAAAATTATACAGATGTGCTGTATGAGAAGCCATATTATACACTTTGTCCATATCTGCCATGTCTTTGATGTCATAACTGACTTGTGGTGCTGTTTCCTTGATACCTGAGTCTCCTTGCTCTTTTGATTTATAGGCCATCAAATCACCCATATTACTCAGATATCCTTTATCAATATACTTCTGCCATTTCTCAGCGGGTACACGGGACTCCCGATAGATTTTGTTGCCTTTGCCTTCGGTAATAATGAAAGCACCATCGTCTCCGATAAACCTTTCATAAACTCCAATTGCACGAGAGTTAGAAATATTCTCATAGATTCCGATGGCTTTTCCCGAGGGCGTGTCGTATTCGAGTATGGTAGCCATCGTATCTGCTTGCTCAAAGCCAAAGTAGGAGTTGTTTCCAGTAGCATAGACCGTATGTGGAAATGCATCAAAAAACCAATTGAAAATGTCAATCTGATGGGATCCTAAATCGGAGACGACACCACCACCTAATTTCTTATAGTTTCGCCAGTTGTACACCTGATCTACCGTTTCGAAGCCATACTTCTGAAGTCTACTAAGGTTAATATTGTCTTCTTTGCGAGGCTGCTGAGTCCAAATCTGGGACCTGTTCCATTGACCTATAGCGTGAGTCAGGCGACCAAACATTTTCTCCTGTTGTAGTAATTTCTGGTAAGTAAATCTGTACCTGTCATTACTACGTCTCTGGCGTCCGATTTGAAGGAGTTTGCCTGTTTTCTTCATTACCTGAGCCATTTTTTTGGCGTCCTTGATATTGTTGGACATAGCTTTTTCGCAGTATACGTGCAACCCGCGTTCCATTGCATTGACCGAATGCGGCATATGCCAAAAATCAGGAGTAGTAAGTACCACTGCATCTAACTTTTCCTTATCCAGCATTTCATCAAAATCTTCGTAACTATTTACGCCTACTCCAAATTTCTTCTTAAATTCATTTTTAGCCTTTTCTCGTCTACTTTCAATAACATCGCAAACGGCTACTAGATTGGCACCGGGTATTTTGGGAATGTTGCTAAAAATAACACCACGCCCTCGACCACCGCAACCTACTACGGCCACGTTGACTTTATCAGCGACTAGCAAGGGTTTAGCAGTTATGTTAAAAGGCTTTGCCAATACTAGGCCGGTACCCATCAGGGCACTTTTTTTTATGAAATCTCTTCTGGTTTCAGATTTTTTAATGTCAGTGCTCATTAGTTCAAAAATTATTGCAAATCTTAAATTCTCATTTGTTGTGTTTCCTTTTGCCAAAGCATTTCGATTTTCCCGTCGGTAGAAACGGCAACCCACCTTACAGCGGGCAATTGCTCAATGCAGCTTATAATCTCAAGCTTGGAGAGCATGAAAAATGCTGTGGACATTGCGTCACTCGTAGTTGCATCATCACAACATACCCAGACCCGATCGTACTCACTTTTATAGCTATTGGATCCTGTCCTTGGGTCAAAGATATGGGCTCCCTGCCAGTATGTTCCAGATGCTGATACACTACAGTTATTAAGGCTAATCCTGAACTCGTCAAGTTCGCTGGTCAGGTTGTACGTCCATTCGTAGTCAGTATTTTCGGACCCTACGAGTATCGTACTGTCGCTGGCCTTCAGACTATAGTGACGAACCCGCCAATCCTGAAGTATCTCTTGTACGCTATCTAATGCAAATCCCTTTCCAATCGCACCAAGATCTAATTTGATTCCCTCGTGTTCACAATAGACTTTTGGTGAGTCAGGATCTATAAGTAGAAGTGCTTGCGACTTTTGTTGTTGGGCGATAGCGAGTGCTTCCTTCACCTCTGATTCATTGAGGACACCTTGCTTGAGCCCTCTAAAGATATTCATGTGCTCACCTACGCCTACATCAAGGACTCCGAATGTAAGCTTGTTGAATTCCATCGCTCTTTTGAGAATGGTCCAGGTTTCGTAATCTAAATGCATCTCCTGTCCCGCCTTCATCCTGCTTATCCTTGAAATGTCACTGTCTGCAACAAAACGACTAAGTCGTAACTCTAAATCGTCGACTCTTTGAAATATCTCATGTGCGATGGATTGACATTCGGCAATACTCTCGTGGTCTAATGAGAGTTTGAAATTTGTCGCCATCGCCTGGTGTTCACTGGACCACATCTTTCAAAAATAAGCTGACTTCCTCGAAAAACGACATTGGAATTGATGTTTTGCGCCAACGAGCTACGGGTGGGCCTGATATCTATTGCTAATTTAGGAGCTTCTATTGTCATCTGCCATGACTTTTGTCAACTTCGACCTATCTGGGAAACGATTTAAATGGTTAGTCTTAGGTTGAGATAGATATTCCTACCTGGGGCGCTGATACCTGAGGAATAAGTTCGATAGTGCTTATCGAAAACATTCTCAATTCCAGCTTCGAAGGATAGGTATTTAGGTAGAGTATAACTCATTCTGAAGTTGGCTGTATACCAACCGGGAGACCCTGAGGTCGTGAATAGATGAGGTTTGTCATCGATCTCAGAGGATGGAATATGTTTGCGGCCTCTACGAAAATGATAGTCAAATATGAGTGATGACTTAAATCTTTTTTTCTGAAATGCCAGTGATGTCTGTCCAAAAAGTGGCGTTGCATGTCTTATCGGCTCATCGTTAGAGAGATCCTGTCCCTCATTAATATTTAGTGTGGAAGTAAAACCTAGAAATTCATTTACTTTGGATTTCAAACTGATCGAGGCTCCATACAACCTAGCGCGATCTGCATTGATCTGAGCCCTGATTTCTTTAGGCTCTCCATCGACAATGAGGGTAGATTGTCCATCAATTTCGAATGGTCCTCTGACAATAGCATTGTTAAGTATGCTGTGATATATGACTACATCTAACTGGATATTAGACACTAGCTTTTGCTCTAGAGAGATCTCTTGATTGTACGAAAACTCCGGCTTTAAGTCTTCATTAGGTACTACGATGATATCGTTATCTATCTCGAAAAGCTTCCCCACATCATCTACATTAGGTGCTCGAAAACCAGACGATAACAGCAAGCTCCATTTGGTAGATTTACGAGGATTGTAGACAAGTCCTGCGCTACCATTAAGCGCTTGGTTAAATAGGTTGATTTTGTCGAAGAAAAGCGTTCGAGCGCTATTATCTTCGGTTTTTGCTTTCAGCCAGACTCCACTGTATCTGGCGCCAAGATTCCAAATCCATTTCTTATTTACGTTTTGTTGATAGTTAGTATAAGCTGCAAGGCTAAAGTACTGGCTACCACCGTCAGGATACCGAGTACTTGTCTGAGTGATCTCACCGGAGGATAGGTTTTTCCGGAAGCCACTAGAAGTAACATCATTATGAAACCCATCTATACCGTAAAAAAGAGAACCCTTGGATACGCTTTTTTCGAAATCAGCATTAAAAGTGAAGAGGTCGACTTGCTCCGTTCTGGTTCTTAGCGAGCTACTTCCAAAGGACCGATCATTTCTACTTTCTTCATACTGCTGAAACGAAAAACTGGCCTGTGAACGATCAAAAAGGAAGTTTTTCTTGAATGATTCGTATTTCAATGCGTGCATGGACCACGCTTGTGGACCATAGTACCATTCTGCAAAAGCTAGTGAGTCCGTATCACCAATGGGTAATGTTAGCCTGTCGTACCTTGGGATATCAGAGGTAGCTGAATGATAGAAGGCATAGGTGAGCTGGGCGTTGCTACTTAGCTTCAATCTTAGCTTATGCGTAGTATTGATGAGGTCATAACCTGAGAACTTCTGAACATTGACATCATCATTTTCTACCAGTCGATCCTGTCCGTCAATGCGCTTGACATAAAACTTGCGTTCAAAGAAACCATCGAATGCCTCACTGCGGTTGGCTCCTGCTTTCAAGTCGTCAAAATCTGTGTAAGAAATGGAGCCAAAATAAGACCACTTTTCTTTTGACAGTGCTATATCGAGGTGGGAAGTTCTTTCATTTGCGGCACTGCCGTATCGGAAAAATGCATTTCCCTCAAACTTGGTTAGTCCTTCTGATGCAAATGAGGGTTTGATTGTCTGAAAGTCCATTACTCCACCAAGTGCATCGCTGCCATAAATGACAGAACCAGGCCCAAAAACCACTTCCGAAGAAGCCACTGTGTTCGGATCAATATTAATAATGTTTTGAAGGTTACCGGATCTATAGATAGCATTATTGAGTCGTATACCGTCAACCGCTAGTAGTACGGCATTTGCAGCGAAACCTCTCAATGTAGGACTACCTCCGCCCAATTGGCTCTTTTGGACATAGACTTGCCCAGAGTTGGCTAGTAGATCAGCTGATGTCTGAGGGTTGGCAAAGCTGATGTCCTTTTTCCTAATACTAAGTACGTCGTTAGGTAGCTCGTCTCGGTCTTGTTGCCATTTGCTCGCCGCAATAACGACTTCATTGAAAGAGACAATCTTTTCCGTCAACTCTATTTTGAATCTAGACGCTACTATATCCGAATAGTCAAGCTTGATCTGTTCAAAACCAGGATGCTGAAAATAAATCTTTTCATCTTCAGGAAATCCAGTCAGATCTGCTTTTCCGTCCAAGTTGGTAAATGCTGTTATTTTTCCAGAGAGTGGGAAGATGAATACGTCGCTTATCGGCCTGTTGGTCTGAGAATTTTTAATAGTAATTACTTGAGAAAAACTGAGGAAGGAAATACTGATTAGCCCCAACACCAAGCCTACACTTCTGATCATTTGCGTTTTCGAATTCCAGTATTTGCAAGCAAAAATACTGCCGTACTGCGCTTTTAGATCTGTAAATTTCAAGAGTAGGTCTTCGAATTTTATTTCAGGGCGCAAAACTATCAATTCTAAAGTCTTACATCGTTTTGTGGTTGATCTTTTGGATTTTGCATCAAATAATTGCCTTTATTTGGTGCATGCCCGTCATTGATCATTCTAGCTATCCAGGTGGACCATTTTGGATGCCAAATCCGCACCTTGAGACCATTGTTCCATCCATGTTTTTCAAGGTAGAAGATTCCGGTTATTCCAGAGAGCGTTTAGAATTGCCAGACGGTGATTTTTTGGATTTGGATTGGATCAAAGCTGATCACGATAAGTTGATGATCATAACACATGGCCTGGAAGGAAGTGCTGACCGCTATTATGTCAAGCGTTCGGCAAAATTTTTCAAACAGCTGCAGTGGGATGTACTTGCCTGGAATTGCAGAAGCTGTAGTGGGGAAATTAATAGGTTAGCTCGCTTCTATCATCACGGCGATACAGCTGATCTTGGCTTTGTTATTCAGCATGCTTTGGCTAATGGCGTTTACAATAGCGTAGTGCTTCTTGGGTACTCCATGGGCGGGAGCATGAGCTTGAAGTATCTAGGCGAGAGAAATGGTACTGACCAACGCATAAAAGGTGCTATAGGGTTTTCCGTGCCATGCAACCTGAGGGATAGCGCAAAGGCGCTGAAGAGAAGGGAAAATCGAATTTATGAAAAGCGATTCCTCAAAAAGCTGAAAAAGAAGATCATCCTCAAAGCTGAAAAACATTCGGATGTTGATGTTAGCCACTTAGCGCATATCAACGATTTTGACACTTTTCATGAGTGGTATACCGTGCCATTGCACGGTTTTACATCTATTGATGATTTTTATGATTCGGCTACGTGTGATCAATACTTGCCTTTTATTGATGTGCCGGTCCTCATTGCAAATGCTCTAAATGATCCCATGCTTGAGGGTGGCTGCTACCCAAGTGATCTGGCATCGTCCAATAGCCATATCTATCTAGAGACACCAGCAAAGGGTGGACATGTAGGTTTTACACTGTCTCAAAAGCCTTATAGCTGGATGGAGTACAGAAGTGATCAGTTTATAAAAGAAACTTTGGCAATAATATAACCTTACTCTTCTTTCTTAGGCTGAAAATCCAAGGAAACAGAATTGATGCAATACCTGAGTCCTGTAGGCTTTGGCCCATCTGGAAAGACATGCCCCAGATGACCATCACATCGACCACATAATACTTCGATACGAGTCATGCCAAAAGAGTAATCTTTTTCTTCTTTTACATTTGCGGGTACTAAGGGTTCGTAGAAACTAGGCCATCCTGTTCCTGATTTGAATTTTGTGCCAGAACTAAACAATTCCAACTGGCAAGCTGCACAATGGTAGACTCCCTCTTTCTTGTTGTTCCAGTATTCCCCTGAGAATGCCCTTTCAGTTCCTTTTTCTCGTAACACGTAATACTCAAATGCTGTCAGTTTTGCCTTCCATTCCTTTTCTGATAGCGTCAATTCTTCCGGCTTGTTCTCTTGCGCTTGTCCCGCATGCAGCATTCCAATTAAGGTGAATATCATTAAAACCAGTTTCAGGCTGATTGGTAAACACTTTCTGTCTTTTTGTTCCGAATGCATCTAAATTATGTTTGTTGAGATATTACGTATTTACGTTAATCTTTGAAACTTGGCTATTCTATTGACTGTTTAAAGTTACTCATCGTCAGTGTCCCGACAGGGTTTGCATCCCTTGCCAATCTTCAGTTACTAGGCAAGACAGCGTGCAGTATTGAATAACGTGCTGGATGTAGTGCTGATTCCTTATTGAAATCTACCCAGAGTTGACAGTTTCTCTGGTGATCTATTACAGGATTACTAGGAAGGCGCAGCATGAAGTAAAGAAAGGTCATTTGAGCTCAAATGACCTTTCTTTAATTTTGGCAATTAGTATTTTGCCATTTCCGTATCGATCTTGTCGGCCCACGCAAGGATGCCGCCTTTTAGGTTTCTAAGGTTTTGGAAACCATATTTTTCCAACTTCTTAATTGCGTCACCACTCCTCTTGCCGCTACGACAGTGGATTACTACTGGTTGGTCACTTTCAATTTGATTGACATGTTCCTCTATCTCTGCCAAAGGGATTAATTGGCCACCAAGATTGGAGATGTCGTATTCATAAGGTTCTCGAACATCAATTAGATGAAACTTGTCACCTCTGATCATCATTTGATTGAGTTCTTCAACGGTGATCTCGTCTCCATCAAAAGCACTTTTTTTGTCTAGTCCTATTCCACAAAATTGCTCGTAGTCAATGAGTTGAGTGATGGTCGGCGTATCGGGATTCTTGTGTACTTTCAAGGTACGGGTTTCAAAAGTCAAAGCGTCGTATAGGAACAATCTTCCGGAAAGAGTTTCACCTATCCCAGTGATGACTTTAATGACTTCATTAGCTTGAAGGCTCCCCAAAATACCAGGTAGAACACCAATGACTCCTCCCTCCGCACAGCTGGGTACCAGACCCGGAGGAGGGGGAGTGGGAAACAGATCCCTATAATTTGGACCGTCCTGATAGTTGAAGACAGTGGCCTGGCCTTCAAAACGAAAGATAGAGGCGTAGACATTTGGTTTGCCCAGGATGACGCAAGCATCATTGACTAAATACCGAGTTGGGAAGTTGTCAGTGCCATCTGCAACAACATCAAAATCCTTGATGATATCCAATGCATTTTCAGATGTCAATTGGGTATTGTAGGTTACAATGTTGATATGGGGATTGAGACTGGCCAATCTTTCTTTGGCCGCTTCCACCTTTGGACGTCCCACATCCTGTATAGAAAAAAGCACCTGTCGCTGGAGATTAGAGTCATCAACGATGTCAAAGTCTACTATACCTATCGTACCAACACCTGCAGCAGTCAGATATTGCAACAGCGGAGCTCCCAGCCCACCTGTACCTACTACGAGAACCTTTGCTGCTTTGAGTTTGCGCTGACCCTCAATATTGAAATCAGGGATAATCAAGTGTCGACTGTATCGTTCCAGTTCAGCTTTTGAAAATGAAATTGAATCGCTCATAACTATATTGCTCCTCCTGCTATTGCAGGAATAATGGAAATGGTAGAGTTGCTTTCTACTTTAGTTTCTTCTTTATCTAATACATTGATGTCCTCATCCTCCAGGTAAATCCGGACAAACTGCTTAATGCTTCCATCGTCGTTGAGAACATGCTTTTTGAGTTCAGGAAAGACATTGGTTAGACTATGGATAGACTCTTGTACTGTGTCACCCTTAGTCACGACTTTTGATTGATTTTCGGTAAACTTCCTCAAAGGTGTAGGTATAATAATTGTTGCCATTTAATACTCTATTGTTCTATTAACGTTTCTATTATTTCTTCTTCAAATTGTGAGTCTTCACTCAGCCTCCATGAGGTGATGTCGGTCACTTCTTTATTTTCATTCACAGCTGCTATGATATATGAAAAGAAAGGTACTGCCTGCTTCCTGTCATGTTCTGATGGTATAGCCGGATGCAATGGATGGGAATGATAAATTCCCAGGAAGTCCAGTCCATTCTTATCTGCATATTGTTCGGCTTTCATGTAGTCCAATGGCGAGATTGCAAACCGCCTCCGTTGATCTCCTTCCTTGCTATTGGGGACTTTGATAGCCACATTTATTTCTCGTGCTTCCTTTTCGTATCCATACAAGAATCCAACACACTCATTAGGAAAAGCCTCTGAAGCGTGTTCTTTGATCAGCTGACTTGCTTTGTATGTCAAGGTCATTTAGAAAAGTGTTTTAAGTACTTCACCATATTTCTCTGCATTGTCTGGGAAGGTCGTTACAATTACGCCCTCATCTAAAGTTTTAGCCAAACGAATAGCGCCTGCAAGGTTAGCTGCTGCTGACGGACTGATGAGTAACCCCTCTTTAGCGGCTACTTCTGATATCAGAGCGTATGCATCTGTAGTTTCTATAAACCAGTTGTCATCCGCAATGTCAGGCTGATAGATCCCGGGAACTTTGGCCGTTTCAAGATGCTTCCAACCTTCCATGCCGTGCAGTGGGCCGTCCGGTTGAAGGGAGATCGTCGTGATGTCATGATTTAGCTCTTTCAGTCGAGTAGATGTACCGGTGAAAGTGCCAGTAGTACCTAGTCCTGTGATAAAGTGGGTTATGGATTTATCAGTCCCATTCCAAATTTCGTTGGCTGTAAACTGATAGTGAGCTCTCCAATTGGCGTCATTATTGTATTGATCTGCATAAAAGTATGCCAATGGATCTTCTTCACTCAATCGGAGTGCTTCCTCTTGTGCATCATCAGTACCGCCAAACTTGGAAGTATAAATCAATTCCGCGCCAAGAGATTTTAATATGAGTTTACGCTCTGCCGAAGCATTTTCTGGGAGGCAGATGATTACAGGTACGCCTAGTTTGGCACCAATGGTAGCATAGGCAATCGCGGTATTACCACTTGATGCGTCTAAAAGTTTTTTGCCAGGATATAACTCCCCAGAGCTAATGGCCGCTCTGAAAATCTCATAGGCTGGACGAGCCTTCACGCTGCCACCTAGTTGTTGCCACTCCAATTTGGCCAGGATCTTGACTCCCTTTTTTTGAAACACTCGTTGAATAGGAAACAAAGGTGTATTTCCTACAAAAGGCCTCAACTTGTTTACTCGCTCCTGAAGCTTCGATTCGATTAAAGTTTCGATCATTTCTTATTGAATTATCATAAAAAAAGCCTTTCCTCGGGCGAGGAAAGGCTTTGATGCTGTTTGTGTTCTATATATCGTTGAACTATATCATCAAGATACCCCTTGCACCCACCAACTGGTAGTGTTGACAACAGCAACAACAAGAGATATTTAGGTTTTTCATATTCATATTGCTAGGCTTAACGAGCCTTGCTGGCAAATTGTTTCTACAAAGTTCTAATTAAACAACGATAATTCAAAATTTGTCTTGCCCCATACTTTTCTGATAGCTGATCAGTTGACAGATTCCCTTTTCATCAAAAAGTAGTATAGAAGAAATCCTAAAGAAGCACTTACTGCCAAAATACCATATGGCAGCGGTGAGTTGTGGGTATCAAAATTGTTAATGATGATTAGCCCTATGCCTGAAAAGAAAACAATTAACCCCCATTTCAGCGATGCATATTTGCTCTGTGATGCTTGTTGATTTAGAAACTTACCAGCGTCTTCATTGACTAATCCATTATCTATTAGCTTTCGCTTCAGCCAATAGTCGGTGAGAGTTCTGGTAAAATAGATAATGCCAAGACTGATAGCGCCTAGTACAAAAGGGGGGAGTAGCAACTCCCGAAGATCACTGTCCATATTTTTTAAGTATTTGATTTTTGCATGAGACAGGAGAATATCAACGGATGTTGCAGTTCTATTTATTTTTTTAAGACCTGCAACAAAATCAACCAGCCTCATGTCTAATAGCTTACGAATGGAAGATAAGGTTCTTGTAGAACAGGTTTTGTCCAAAGACAGGCAAGCATTGAAGTTGTTGATAGAAAAATACCAGCGATTGGTGCACTCCATCGTATTTAGACTTATGGATGACGCACGCGATCGTGAAGAGGTAGCCCAGGACGTTTTCATTAAGGTTTATGAAAAGTTGCCTAACTTCAACTTTCAGTCAAAGTTATCGACATGGATCGCGACAATAGCTTATAGGCATAGCGTCAATTGTTTGCGAAAGAGAAAGAGGCTTGGCAATGAAGAGGATCTGGAAAAGGTGGATTTTTCGATAGGTTATGAGGATAAGGCCTTTGAAAATTCTGACTATTCGGAGTTTATAAATACAGTGGTGAACAAACTGCCGACTAAATACAGGGCTATGATCGTTTTGTATCACATGGAAGGGTTGAGTTACCCTGAAATAGTAGAGGTGATGGGGATGCCAGAAGGAACTGTGAAGAACTACTTGTTTAGGGCGAGGAAAAAACTACGTGACCTGCTGGCCCCCTATATTGACAAAGAGATTTTGATGTAGTAGCCTTGGTATATGCTATTTTAGATGACATTCTGCCTATATTATATGATAGCTTTGTTTCCAAATGGTGTGATTTGGCGGAGGTACTCGGATAAATGACTTAGATATGAAAGATTTTAGTGAGGATATAATCAATAGACTTGAGGACCAGGAGCCAAAAGATGACCTTATCTATTTAGAGGTATTCGATACGCTGGATAAGTTACCAGATGCGACCACCAATAGTACATTTGCGGACAGGACTGTTCAAAAGATTATTCAGAAAGAGGCTAGCTGGGACAGGAAGTATTGGATTACTCTAATCTTGGGAGTTGCAGGAATGCTCGTCGCGGCCCTGGCTGCATTGTTTTACACATTTGGATGGCGGGGTCTCATGGAGATGCAGGATTTTGCAGTTTGGGTTATTGTTTTGACTTGCATGCTGATGATTGTACAGGTTCTGGATGCACAGATCGTCAGAAAAAAGATGTCTGCCACTTAGTAGCAAACACCTTTTAGTCTGTTTCTATCTTAAATTGGGAAGCTAGTTGAGCACAACCTTATCAGCGAAAACTACTGCAATTTCGTCTGCGCTTTTTATGCCCTGTAGCTTCAATTCCAAATCTACTGTCTGCTGAAACCTGATAGAAAGGGCAATATCAAGTGCTTTAGCTAAGACCTCTTTGGCTTCGCCTTTTTCGATGTTACCTTTTTTTATCATTTTCTTGTAATGAGAACTAAGCTTTCTCACAGACGAGTAAATGGATGGTTTCTCAATCATCAGCTTCTCAGTAGGACTACTTGGAGAAGGAGGAGACATCCAAGTATAGCTTTCCTTTAGCAAATACATCTTGTTGGCAATGTCGGGACCCATATAATGAGGCTTGACAAGTTGCTCATTGATAGACGATTCGTCAAGCCTGTCTTCCATTAGATCAAACTCGTAGACCTTAGTGCCCTGTGCTGATGCAGAAAAATGCACCATAAGGAGTATCGCACCGCAAAGGGCGATCCCCAAAAACTTCATAGACTGCTTTATAGACCGTTTAAGTAGTAATTAAGTTTTTAGAACGTAGTTAAGAAATAACCTAAAAAGGTTTTAAATAGTTTAAGTTTTCATCTTGCAAGATAATACTAAAAATTATCTTTTTACCAAACAATATACTGTTTGGTCGTCTTCCTTGCAATTTTTCACCTGTTTAATTGTATTTTTCTCAAAATGAAGCAAATAAAATGTTACGTTTTTTAAGTTTTTGTGATGGACGGCAGTAATATTTTACTATTTCGAAATATTATTCGTTGAGTACTTTGTTCTTCTGTTTCTGGTGTTTCCCGTTGAGCAAGGAGTTATTGGGCTGGTATTTTCCACTCTTTATTTTTTTTAGAGCCGAAACCGGGAGATCATATTGGTATACCCAGGCCGATAAAAGCCTATTTGCAAACTTGATGATGACCTTCTGTCGAGTGTATTCATGTCTGCCGCTGGTAAAAAGTGGCCTGGATAGCTCGAACCTGTCGAGGCACTTCCATATAAATGGTTTATTTGTGATTTTATATAGCTCACCATGAACAGTGGTCTTGGAGCTATTCAGTTTTATTCCAGGATATTCA
>JAHCMJ010000129.1 GCA_019192485.1 Cyclobacteriaceae bacterium HetDA_MAG_MS6
CCAGAGAAGCAAATTTTCCTACATTGGAAAATCGCATCAAGGCTAAAGAAGAAGGTAAATCGTTCAGAATTGCCCAAGCGCAAAGCAATATCAAATGGGACTTTCTGTTTATCCCATTTTATGTTTCATTCCTGGTCATACTGACCCTGGTGACTTGGAAAGAGCGTGGCTACTTGCTGCGTTATGTTTTTCCTGACAATTGGCTTGATACCTTACGGGTCTCGTTTATTGCTTTGTTAGTGATAGCGGGCTTATCTGATATTGCCGAGAACGTCACCATGTGGAGAATCCTGTCAAATCAGGCTGATTCAGCTTTCTGGTGGGCGATCATTAAGTTTTCAGGTATTGGTATTGTCATCATCTTTTTACTATTAGCCTGGCTGACGCACCCTTATGTCCGGGTGATTTTGATGATGCTGAATTTTTACCTACCAGCCATTCTTTCGATAATCCTGATCTTTCTCATTTTTGGGTTTGTATCGCAGGGGCAAGATGTATTGATCATCATGGGGGAGCAGTTCTATTTCGTTCCGTTACTTGTCTTATGTGTATTTCTTTGGGCCATGCTAGTCTGGTATGCCTCGAGGCTGGTTACATATTTCAAAAGAGAAAAACAGGGGCTTGCCAATGCTACTGTTGGGAATGATGCACAATCGAATTTCCTTTTAGAATGCTACAGGCTTATTCCAAGATACCTGGGTTGGTTGGGCTTTTTTGTGATGGAACTGGCACTGTTACGTCTACCGGCTCTCCCTACTGAAGGCACGGGTTGGGAATCCTTGGAGCTGTTAGTGCTTTTAGCTTCTAATATTCTATTGCTGGTTTTCGTGCCAAGAATGAAAGTCTCCCAGACACAGAATGTCTATCTCTTTTTGCTTCGACACTTGATTGGTTTGTTGTTCGTTTCTTTTCTGATAGCGCTGCTCCTGATAGGTCATTGGGTTTATGACTTGCTGTATTACTTTATAGCGGTTTTTCTGCTATACGCGAGTTTTGTCCAGATCCGTTTTGCGGCTATTCGAAGGAAAGTTATCAATGCCCCCTCTCAAACATCGGAGCCTGTCCCATATTTTCCAAGCCGTTCTTTGAAGCTCAAGGCCGGCGAACTTCGCTTTTTCTATGCGTTCAATATAATTAGTTTGGTCGCATTGGTATTGTACCTGTGTATCATTCTCTTCCCCTCATTTGATCGAGTGATTACTGCGGGGGCACTGGCTTTTCTGGCTTTTGGTGTTATTACAGGAGCCATTTTTCTTCTGAAGCTAGCCAATATCCAGCATAGCGTTAACTTCACTTTTATACTATTTGTCCTCTTACTGGTGTTGAGCAATACTAGTGACCCCTATAAGGTCCGGATGTCTCCCAAAATAGGGCAAGAGCAGTATCAATCCCGGCCGGATATAGAGACCTACTTTGACCATTGGGCAGCAGTGCGTGATACGGCATTTTTCAAACAAGACAGTATCCCACTATACTTCATTATGTCTGATGGAGGAGCCTCAAGGTCGGCATACTGGGTGGTGTCTTTCCTGGGTAGAATTATCGAAGACCCTCAAAAGTCAAAACATTTTCAGGATCACCTTTTTGCCATTTCAGGAGCCTCTGGGGGAACAGTTGGCAATGTTACATTTTATACTCATCTGAGGAAGCTCAAAAATGATGGAGAGGCTGCGTTTCTCTCAGAAATGAAAAACTTCGTTAAGAAAGATTTTCTGACCTATACACTTGCCAGGATGCTAGGTCCGGACTTTATAGGGCACCTTTTTCCTTTTTACCAAAGGGACCGGGGCACTGCATTGGAGCTGATGTTGGAAAGAAAAGATGAGTTTGGTCTTTTTGAGAGGCCATTTGCCGAATACGTTTTCGATAGTACGGATATTGAAGATATGCCCATCCTGTATCTTACCACCACCAGGGCTCAAGACGGCCGACCTGGTCTACTCAGCAATATCAAAGTGGACAGCAGCATCTTCAATGACAGGATAGATGTGCTGGATATTTTGACTTATGATTCTCTGGAGTGGAACATTACTACCGGTACTGCCACCATTATGAGCTCCAGGTTTCCTTATGTCAGTCCGGCAGCCAATGTTAGAAATCACTTTTTTGTGGATGGCGGTTACTTTGACAACTCAGGCGCAGGACCAACAGTTGAAACAATGAAATGGCTGGATAAGCAATGGGATCGGCTTGGTGTCAAAATAGGTGTGGATAGCTTGCATCAAAAAATTCACTACCAGGTCATTCATCACACCAATTCTCCAACATGGCCCACCAGCCAGCTGACACCGGTGGCTCCGCTACTCAATGATTTGGCAGCACCCTTATTGACCTTGGCCGGTTCTTACGGTCAGCAGACCAATATTAACAATAGCCGACTGAAGTCCTATTTAAGGGACCGATATCCTGGTGATCGTTGGGATGATCATTGGACTTCTGTAGACCTCTACGATCCTGAAAAGGTGGAACTCCCGTATTCCTATAGCTGGGTTACTTCCCAATGGACATTGGATAGGATGGATCGCAGGATGCATATTGTATATGATCAGTTGAAAGATAAGTTTTGATGACAAAAATTCTCTATCTCACCTACGCTCTGACTTTTTTGACTTTGCAATTTTCGGCATTTGCTCAGGATATATATGAGACTAACGAATGTCAAATTGGCGATGGGGATTTGCTGACAGTTGGAGCAAAGGGTTTTCCCGAAGGGACCACTTTTAGCGCTATTCCCTTGGAACCAGGAATGGACTTTGACGAGGGGAGTGGTAAGCTCCTTTGGAGGCCGGCGGCCGATCAATCGGGTGAATACTTCATCCAAGTCTCCGCGGAGGTCAATGATAGTGTCCGCTACCGGGATTTTCTGAGGATATCAGTTTATGAGCACCCCAGAGCTCCGAGTTTGGAGATTACCGCTACTACTCATGATTTGTCAAGTCGAATTGACCTGACAGAGCGCATAGATACTTTCCGGGTCAGGTTGAGGGCAGTTGATGAAAATATCAATGAACATTTTCGGTTTTTCTACGAGATCAATGGGATACCTTTTTATCAATTTCAGGGTCTCAAGATTCTCAATGGGGGGAATGAGTTTGAAATGTTGTGGGTTCCTACTGACCAAGATGCAGATGACCAACTGTATCGTTTCGAGATTTTGGTCGAGGACAAAGATGGTTTAGAGGACACGGTATCATTTTCGGTGGTTCCTCGCAATAAGGATTTCCCACCACAAATCTTAAATACTCAGCGTCAGTTCGACATTCGTCCTGATAAAGGAGTAAGCTTTCAGGTCACGGCCCAAGATCCGGATGGAGATCCTATTCGATACGATTTTGTGAATGGAGACGTGCCAGGTTCCTTTTCGATCAATCCTGATCGAGGGCTTATCAACGTACATGTCAAAAGGGAAGATGTTGATACGCACTTACCACACCAGATCATAGTCAAGGCCTTTAACCCCACCGACCCGAGCCAACAGGATACAATTAACTTAGACTTTCGCAAGACGGACATCAACATCGAACCGTACGTGGTTTTAGCCGAGGACCAAATGCAAATTGCTGAAGGAACAGTAGATAGTCTGATTTTTCATATTTACGATGTAAATGACAGCAGGGGACTCACGATTGTGGGTGCTGACGAATGGCCACCAGGATTTACACATGTCGTAGAAGGGAACAAAGTCAAGGTGACTGGAGCGATAGACTACGATTTTTTGCCAGGGGACGATGATGTTACGGTAGATCTCAGATTTCAGGCATTCGATGGCGAAGCCAGATCCCAGATGAGCAGTATAAAAGTGACCGTAAAGTCTGCTGAAGACCCTGAACTACTTCGTAAAAGTCATGACGCTTTTAAACAAAAGGCCAATCAGTTTTCGTCTGGTATCAGCAGGAAAAAGAAAGAATTACGTGAGCAATACGCCAATAGAAAGACTTTGCATCAAAGGATCGGGATAGCTGCTGTGGTAGTAGGTGGTGGTGCTGCTTTGTGGTCAGGGTTGCGGGAGAATAGGGATAAGGAAAACAATTTAGATGTGTTTCCACTGCTGGCCCTAGCAGGGGCAGGGCTTTCGGCCATACCTACCTTTACCAGAGGTAGTGGAGAATACAAAGAACTAGAAGGTAAATATGCGGGTGTCAATCTGGAAATTGATGATATCCTGTATTCATTGGATCAAGACATAAGGATCAATGGCTACGGGAAATCTTTTAAAAGAAAACTGTACGAATCCGAGGAGTCTTTGAATAGACTTGTCAATATGGCCAGTCAAATACTTGATCCTGAGTATGCTGACTATATGAGGAAAGTCAATAATAGGAAACAGAAAAAGCTTCGAAAGAAAAAGGCTGGTCGAGGTCGTTTTACCAAAATAAAACCGTCTAGTCGATGAAATCAGTCCCTTGCTAGTTGCGCAAGGTTCTCCATGCACCTTTCACCATCCATCGCTGCTGATGCGATGCCACCGGCATAGCCTGCTCCCTCTCCACAAGGGAATAACCCCTTGATCTCCAGATGTTCGCATGTATCTCTGTGTCTGGGGATTTTCACAGGGGAGGAGGTCCGACTTTCCACTCCAATAATTTGGGCTTCATTAGTGAGGTATCCTGGCATTTTTTTACCGAAAGCTTTAAAACCTTTTTTCAAACGTTCAGCAATAAAAGTGGGTAGCACTTCATCCATATTGCTTGCTGTCAGTCCAGGTTGATAAGAGGTTTCGGGTAGGCTTGAGGAGGTTTTACCCGCTACAAAGTCAACCAATCTTTGCGCTGGCGCTTTTTGAGTTTTACCTCCGGCTTGCCAGGCTTTTTGCTCTACCTCAGCTTGAAACTGCATAGCAGCAAGCTCTTCCCAGCTATCATAGTCGACGATATCTTCCCGTTCCACTGCCACTACAATCCCCGAGTTAGCAAACTTGCTGTCACGGCGTGAGGGACTCATGCCATTGACGACGATCTCTCCGGGACTGGTAGCCGCAGGAACAATAAACCCTCCGGGACACATGCAAAAGGAGAAGACACCTCGCTCCACCTGACCAAAAAAAGCCTGATGCACTAGTGAGTAGGACGCTGCCGGCAAATAGTCTCCTCTTGTATCGCAGTGGTACTGGATACTATCAATAAGAGCCTGAGGATGTTCTACCCGAACACCGAGTGCAAATGGCTTTGATTCCAAACGAATGTTTGACTTTTTACAAGCCTTAAAGACATCCCGAGCGGAGTGGCCCGTGGCCAGGATGACACCAATTCCGTGCATTTCTGCACCGTCAGAGGTCTTTACGCCTGTTACGCGATCTTTTGTGATGATGAAATCAGTAACCTTTGTGTTAAATAAGACTTCTCCTCCATGTTCAAGGATTCGATCCCTCAAAGCAGATACAATTTTGGGAAGCTTGTTGGTACCAATGTGTGGGTGAGCTTCAAAAAGGATCTCTTCTCTGGCTCCATGAGCCACTAAAATCTCAAAAATGCGTCGAATGCTACCTCTCTTTTTGGCCCTGGTGTAGAGTTTTCCATCGGAGTAGGTACCGGCACCCCCTTCTCCGAAACAGTAGTTGCTTTCGGGGTTGACTATATGCTCTTTATTGATAGCAGCCAGGTCTCGTCTTCTAGCTTGCACATCTTTGCCCCTCTCCAAGATAACAGGTTTGTAACCCAGTTCGATGGCTTTTAATGCTGCAAAAAGACCAGCAGGACCTGCTCCAACAATCAAAACTTGTGGTGCGTTGGAAACATCATTGTCTAAGGGGTGGTACTCTACGAAAGACAAAGGTATTGGCTGGTCAGCTATTTCGACCCGTAAATTGACCTTGATCTTGCGTTGCCTAGCATCAACTGAGCGTCTGGTGATTCGAAAAAACTGCTCCTCTGTCAGTATCCTTTTGTCCTGAAGGAATACTCGCAAGTTTGACTCATCGAATCCTATTTCCGGTGGGACCTCAAGTTGATGTAGCTTCATATCTATTGAAGAAGCCCCAAAGCTAGAACCTTTCAAGTAGAACTAGCTGCAAAATATAGAGTAGCTTTTTAAACGCCTTCGGCTTCTACCTCCTGCACCTCGGGCACCATCCGTTTGAGTAAGTTCTCGATACCGGCCTTTAGCGTTACAGTGGATGAGGGGCATCCTGAGCAAGACCCTTGCAGTAGTACTTTCACTTTGCCTTCATCGAAGGAGTGAAAAGATATAGCACCGCCATCCATTTCCACAGCTGGCCTGATATATTCATCCAGGATGCTTTTGATTTTCGCCTCTAGATCAGAGTCACTCTCGTCGATTTGATGGTCTTCTTTGACCTCTTTCTCTGTGAGAATAGGGAGTCCGCCTTCCAGGTGGTTTTTGATAAGTTGCTGAACCTCACCTTTTACCTCATACCAGTCGGTTGCGTCATCTTTGGTCACCGTGACGAAGTTGCTCATGTAAAACACGCGCTTAACAAACGGAAGGTCGAATAATAACTTTGCCAGTGGAGCTTCTGATGTGCTTTCTGCGTCCGGGTAGTCTCTGCTAACCCCTTCAGGCATGAGCATAAAATTGACTACAAACTTTAACGAGTTTGGATTGGGATTAGACTCCGTATATATGTTTACAACTTTTGTTTCTGCGATGCTCATGAGCGTCCTTATTTAGATACATTCTATATAAATGCAAATTTGACCTAATAGTTCGAATAAAACAGCAGAAATTTGGAAACTCTGATTGACTTGCCTCAATTGTATTTCCCTAGTTCTCCTTCAGATTTGGCTATCAAGGTCGATACGGTTACATCTCCAGTCACATTGACCACCGTACGGCACATATCCAGGATTCGGTCTACTGGGAAAATAATAGCCACCCAGGCAGGATTTAGGCCGACAGACTGCAACACAATGATCATCATGATAAGTCCCGCACTTGGAATAGCGGCTGCACCGATCGAAGCCAGCGAAGCCGTGAGTACAATCACAATTTGTTGAGCAATGGTAAGGTCCACCATGTGCAGTTGAGCCATGAAGATTACTGCTACAGCTTGATGTAAACTGGTGCCATCCATATTGACAGTTGCACCAATAGGAAGTACGAAACTTGTAATCGTCTTAGATACACCCATGTTGTCTTCGACACATTCCATTGTCACCGGAAGCGTAGCTGCGCTGGAACTGGTAGAAAAAGCCAGGAACTGGGCTGGACTAATATTTTTGAACAATTCCTTATAAGTTAGTTTAGGAACGAAAACCTTGAGGATCAAAGGGTATAACACAAATACCACGAAGAATAATCCGCCCACCAAGGTCAATGAATAAGATCCAAGTCCAAGAAACAGCTCAAAGACTTCACCGGGAGAATCGGCCATTTTAGCCACAACCCCAGCAAGTAAGGCAAATACAAAAAAAGGAGCAGCTTTCATAACCAGGTCTACCATCTTGAGAAAGATGGCGTTGATCCCCTGAATAAATGCAATCACCGGAGCTGACTTCTCCTTCGGGACAAGCACAATGGTAATCCCAAAGAATATGGCAAAGAAGATCACCTGCAACATCAATCTATTGTTGGATATGGATAAAATGATGTTCTCAGGGACCATGTCTACCACAAACTGCAGTGGCGAAGCCTCTTTTTGTTTTTGAGCGGAACTAAGCTTTTCATCGAGAGCCTGCTTTTCCTCCTGAGAAAGTTGTTGGCCTTTTTGAGCTTCAGATAGGTATTTGGTGTAAGCTGGATCAGACAAAAAGGATTGTCCATCTTGGGAAGGCCCCATTTCATTGTCTTGCAGCCATATTTCATAAGCAAGTCGATTTTTAATCCTCTGCTCTTCTTCCATGTAACCGCCAGGCTGAATAACATTGACAAAGAGAAGACCAACACCAACTGCCAAAAGTGTCGTAGCCATATAGGCTACCAGTGTTTTACCACCTAGACGTCCCAACTTTGATACATCACTTAAGCCAGATACACCATTGATAATGGAGAAGAGTACCAGTGGGACAGCAATAAATTTGAGGAGTCTAATGAAAATAGTGCCAAAAGGATCGATCCACTTAATGGTAAATTCATTCCAACCAAGAGCGCTGGAAAGAAAGGCCCACACCACACCAGCGAGGAGTCCTATTACAATCTTGATGTGTAGCGGAAGCTTTTTCATACGGATTGGAAGTTAGTCATCCGCATGCTTTCTGGCAAATTCCTCGTCCAGTTCGCCTTCAGTGGAGGCTACTACCACTGAGACAGATGCGTCTCCGGTTATGTTGACCATCGTCCGTAACATATCCAGTATTCTTTCGGGAGCCATGATTAGAGCGATTCCTGCAGCTGGAATACCAACCGCCTCCAACACTACCACTAGCATCACAAGTCCTGCTCCTGGTACACCCGCAGTACCTACAGCTGCTAATGTAGCCGTCAACACAATCATGATCTGCGCACTGAGCGGCAAGTCGAGCCCCATAGCCTGAGCGATAAATACAGCTGAAACACCTTGGTACAAGCTGGTTCCGTTCATATTGATCGTAGCAGCCAAAGGCAACACAAAGCTGCTGACTTCAGGAGAAACACCTAGGTGCTTTTCTACTCGCTCCATGGTGACTGGCAGCGTAGCTGTACTAGAGCTTGTGCTAAAACCAAGTAGCATCGCTGGCCTCATTCCTTTGAAAAAATCCAGGTATTTGATTTTGGAGAAGAACTGTATCAACAGCGGATAGACCAAAACCATCATAATGGCAAACCCGATAACTACAGTGATAATATACCACAGTAAAGCATTCAGAAGTTCCCATACCTTGCTTGGATCGTTTCCAGCTATTTCAATGATCAATGAGGCGATCAAGGCAAATACTCCGTAGGGAGCCAAGACCATGATGAACTGGACGATCTTGACGATGAGGTCATTGATGCCATTAAAAAAATGAAGAACTGTAGCACCACTTTCTTTAGGCACTTTCAAGAGGGCAACACCGATCAAGATGGCAAAGAAAACTACCTGTAACATGCTGCTATTACTTGTGGTAGCTTGAAAGATGTTATCAGGCACCATGTTTACCAGTGGATCCAAAGGTCCTCTGGATTGAATTTTCTCAGCGAATGAGATTTTCCCTTCCGCATTAGCATCAAACTCCGCGATCAGGTCTGATCGAGTATCTTCAGAAAGTTTGTGACCTGGCTTTAATGCCGACACAATTGCCAATCCTATAGTTATGGAAAGTGCGGTTGTCACCAAAAAAATCCCAAGTGTTTTTCCGCCCATGCGGGAAAGCTTGGAGATATCTCCTATGTTGGCGACTCCGACAATAAGTGAGGCCAATACCAACGGGACAGCGATCATCTTGAGACCTCGAATAAATATAGTCCCAATGGGTTTAATAAAATCCAGTGTGAATGACGAAAGAGCGGGAGACTGGAGACAGACGATGCCAAAGATCAAACCCAGGGCCATCCCTATTAATATCCTGGTATGGAGGGGTATTTTTTGTTTCATGTTGCTTACAGTTGGTGATTGGGGTGTATAGTGCTTTTCCGGCTATCCGGACAGCTTATTACTTCTCTTGATCAGTAAAAAATCAGCAATTACCAATGCAGCCATCGCTTCCATTATAGGTACCGCCCGAGGCACTACACAAGGGTCGTGTCTCCCTTTTCCGCTCACCACTACCTCATTGCCTTCCTGATCTACACTGGCCTGATCCTGCATCAGGGTAGCTACAGGTTTAAAAGCTACTCGATAATAAATATCTTCTCCATTGGAAATACCTCCTTGAATTCCTCCTGAGTGGTTGGACTTGGTTCGAACTCGATCACCCTCTTGGTAAAACTCATCATTGTGCTGCGATCCGTTAAGTTCCACTCCTGCAAACCCACTCCCATATTCAAAACCTTTCACCGCGTTGATACTTAACATGGCCCTTCCAAGCTCAGCATGTAGTTTTTCAAACACCGGCTCACCAAGACCTACTGGTACACCTCTTATAACTCCTGTGACCACTCCACCGATAGTATCCCTGTTTTTGCGTGTCTCATCGATCAAATCAAACATGGCCTGTGCAGTGTCCGAATCGGGGCAACGGACTGCATTGTCATCCGTCTTTGACAGATCAAGTTCTGTGTAAGGCACCTCCAGCTTCAGCTTTCCTACCTGAGAGACAAATGCTAGCGACTCTATACCCTGTTGTTTGAGCATGAGTTTTGCGATGGCTCCGGCAGCAACTCTCGCTGCAGTTTCTCGAGCAGAACTTCTCCCTCCTCCGCGATAGTCTCGCACGCCATATTTTTCCTGATAAGTATAGTCTGCGTGAGAAGGTCTGAACTTATCCGCAATATGGCTATAGTCTTTACTCTTCTGATCCTGATTTCGGATCATCATGGCAAGGGGTGTGCCGGTCGTTTTTCCCTCGAAAACTCCTGATAGGATCTCCACCTGGTCATCTTCACTTCTTTGCGTAGTGATACGAGACTGACCCGGTTTTCTTCGTGCCAACTCACTTTGGATATACTCTTCGTCTATCTCAATGCCAGCTGGGCACCCGTCTATCGTGACTCCTATTGCTGAACCATGGGATTCACCGTATGTCGTGATCCTGAAAAGATGACCGAAAGTATTGCCCATTCCTATTTTTTGAATACCAAAATGGCAGAAATGGCGAACATAGCTAAAATAAAGATGTTGGCAAAGATTTGTATGAAAGAGCTCTCATCGAGTGAAGTCAGATTATTGTCTTCAAATTCTATTCTGTCATAGAATGATCCTAGGTCATTAGACAGGATGTATTCGTTTTTGCGGCTTTCACCAGAAACATTTACGCTATAGCGAGATCGCAAAGTGTCGTACTCCTCTTTTTTTGGATCAAAATATATCCAATATATGAAGTCACCCAGATCGTATTCACCGGGCTCATTTGGAATAGCATAGTAGCTAAAAGCTTTGGTGCCTCGCACGGAATTGTTTGCCCGCTTGATGTTTTGCTTGACATTGGGGGCATAAAAATCGAAATCAATACCTGTAGGAATAGCTGGTGCCTCTATGGCACTTATATTACCTTCACCGAGGACATCAAAGGAGTAGTTGAAGCTTTGACCGGTTTTTAAGTTGGAGTTAGTGAGGTTCTCCTGTAGTCGATAGTTTCCCACAGCGACACTTTCTTTCAACGGGTGAGGGGGCAATTCTTTAATGGTAATGGTCTTGGCTTTTGAGTAAAAAGTCTCGAAGTCTTCTTGCCTATTGCGGCCAAAAAAGGAAGGATTTTTGGCGACTTTGTATTTGATCAGTTTTAGGGGTACAGACGGAAAACTGATAGGGTCCGTATTCAGAGGGTAATACGTGGCTTGGAAGATTTTGTATTGCGTGAATGTTCTATTATTAACAGTAACCGGCTCACCATTGATGTTATCGATGTTGAAGTTTTCTTCCCAACAGTTGGTGGGTTTGATCTGCTTGACGATTTCTGTGATCTGCTTTCCAAGGTCATAGAATCGCATATCTGCTCTGTTTGTTTCAGCTACGTAAAAAGCTAGTGTAGTTGTGAAACCCTCTCCCACGTACACCTCTGATTTACCAGTGGTGAGTGCGAGAAATGCATCGGCTTGAACATCAATGAATTCCGTAGGTTGTGATCTATTATTGAATAGATCATCGAATGGGTCAAATGGATTTCGTCTTTGTCTGCGACGTTGTTGCATAGCGGGGCCTACTTTTACCACTTTACCCGGACTGCTGATCTCTTGTGAGTTGACTGTCATAGTAAATGCCGGAATCCTGAAGTTACCCTCCTTGGTAGGTTGATAATTTTGGATGATACTTTGTGACGAGGTCATCTGACCGTTGATAAAGTTTGTAGAGCTAGATGATGAGGTTCCTCTCTTGACAAAACCAGGAATCTCCGGAAAGGGACTGTAGTTTTTGAGTCGCTCATTTTCTACAGTAAGTGTAATGGTAAAATATTGATTAACAGCCACTTGGTCAGGGCCAAGATCAATCCTAATTTCCTGCGCCGAAATTGAAAATGATAAAATCAGTATCGTTATGCAACTCAAAAGTAGCTTCATCGTAAAATTTAGGGCTAAGTTTGGGAACGTTTGCAAAAGCTGGTTTCCTCCTTGCTTTTTAACTAATAAAATCGTAAATTTTAAAACACAATTTCCTACTACAAAGGAACGTTAAAAATTTTCAACAAGTTATACACTTAACAAATTTTCACCTTTATGCTGGATTACTTCAAGACTATTCTTTCTAAAGTAAGTTTCGACGGATACTTGTTTGAGAAAGAGTTGAAAAAGGCCATTAAATCTTTAGTGGCAGATGAGGTTGACCAATTGAAATCCTGGTGTTATGAGCAATTTGGCTTATTGTACCAGTCGATTTTGAATCAGTGTTTTAGCACTGCTGCTTAGAATCTTAAGTTATTGTTTCATCGAAGCTGTTCCTGATACCATTATGGTGTCAGAGCAGCTCATTAGCTAGGTTGGCTAGCTCTGATCGTTCTCCTTTCTCAAGTGTTACATGAGAATAGAGATCGTGATTTTGCAGAC
>JAHCMJ010000130.1 GCA_019192485.1 Cyclobacteriaceae bacterium HetDA_MAG_MS6
ATGGTTTTGTCTTCAAAGTCTGTCAAAAATCGCCTCACCAGCTCATCAACTAGTGAGGATTTTCCTGCGCCACCTGTTCCCGTAATGCCAAGGACAGGAGCCACCCTATTGGTCAAATTCTTTTCCCTAATATTTTGAAGAGTGAGCTGGTGATCTTGTGGGTAGTTTTCTGCCGCAGAGATAAGTCGAGAAATAGCCGCTACACTTTGGCCTTCCAGCCGATCTGCTTGTCCGTTCAAGTTTTGGCCTAAACCAAAATCTGCTTGCTTGACCAGGTCATTGATCATGCCTTGAAGTCCCATAGATCGTCCGTCATCTGGGGCGTATATGCGAGCTACTCCGTAATGATGGAGCTCTTCAATCTCCTCGGGAAGAATGGTACCTCCACCCCCTCCAAAAAGCTTGATATGACCTGCTCCACGTTCATTGAGCAGGTCGTACATGTATTTGAAGAACTCAACATGCCCTCCCTGGTAAGAGGTAATAGCAATGGCCTGCGCATCCTCCTGAATGGCACAATCAACGATCTCCTGGACAGATCTATTATGACCCAGGTGGATTACCTCACAGCCTGTCGACTGGATGATTCTACGCATGATATTGATGGCTGCATCATGCCCATCAAACAATGACGCCGCAGTTACAATGCGAATGTGATTATTGGGTTTGTAAACTTCTGTCGAAGGGGTGCTCATGGCTTACAATTTTCAATTTCTTGCAGATTACAAATTTAAGGAAAATTGTAGCGCTCTGAGCCTACATGACTTAGGAGTGGTTTTCGCAAAATATCTATTGGCCTGGCACTCTGAGATCAGAAAAAGTCACTTCAAACCAACTAATCAGAAGTTGTTTATTTGGAAAGTGTAAGCAGATCACTCTGCCTAGCGCTATGCGCGATGAGTCCCTGTGCTTCGATGATATTTCGCGCTCTGGCGGTCTCCAGATAGCTCAAAAATTCACTGACAGCAGGATGATGCTCCAAATGGTAGTAAATCCTTAATGATCTTTTCAAAGGATACTGCCCATTGAGCAGAGTGCGATGAGAGGGAGGTATAAAAGAATCATCTACAGCCGAAGGCAATAAAATATCATTTACACTGACCGTATGATAAGCAAAACCAATAAACCCAAGGCTATAATCATCGGCTTCCACTTTAGCAACGATCTCTGCATTGTTGTTAGCAATTACAGCATAAGGAGCTACCTGATCTACATCAAAGTAGCTAGTAAAATACTTTTGAGTACCTGAGTTTTGATCTCTTACTACAGGTAAAATTCTACCAGAGGTTCCGCCGATCTCACTCCAGTCCTTGATTCGACCTGAGTAAATACCTTCAATTTGCTCATTGGTAAGCTGGTGCAATGGGTTATGTTCATTACTGATGAGCACAATGCCATCATGAGCCACCACCTGCTCTTGTATACCGTGATCCACACCCAAGAACTCAGTGAGGTCAAAACCAAATGAAGATAATCCAATATCCACCTCATCTTTACTTATCGCTACCAGACCGGTACGGCTTCCACCGCCATCGATGGTCACTTCGATATCGTCTTGAGTCTTTTCGAAATCACGCTTCAATGTCATGAATGTTTCATACATTGATTCGCTTCCTTTCATTTTGATGATATACTTTTCGGAGCTTTCGGGTTGGCAGGAAGATACGACAAAAAGTAGTATTCCAAGAGACCTGAATATGGCTGTCTTCATAGTGGTTCTGTAGCTGTGTTTAATACTTAATCAGAGTGCGAAGCTAGAAGAGCTAACGCACCTCAACCTGTTGATGGAATTAACAAACTGCTAAGAAAATGTTAAGAGTAGTCCACTACTACACATGCGGAAAGGAGATTTTAAAAGATGTCCCTACATGCTCCGTGCTTTCAAAGGTAATGCTACCATGATTTCGTATAATAATTTGCTGACACATTGCTAGACCAAGGCCGGTGCCAGTTCCTATTGGTTTGGTAGTGAAGAATGGCTCGAAGACTTTATCTGCGACATCCTTAGGTATACCCGTGCCATTGTCCTCGATGGTGATCTCCACATGGCCATTCTCGCTTAGGTTGCGAACCCAGATATCACCCTCCTCTGATATAGCATGTGTGGCATTATCCAAAATGTTTAGGAACACTTGATTAATCTCTCCTGGAATGGCATTGATAACCATACCCTCCTCTGACAAGTGGTTATGGATAGCAATTCGGTGCCTTACAGTGGGTTGAATCAGTCGAATTGTTGACTCTAATGACTGCTTGAGATCGAAGTCTACAGGATGCTCTTCATCCTTGCGACTAAAGCTTTTAAGGCTTGTAATGAGTTTTTTTACACGATTGGAGCCTTCCTCCACACCATCCATCAGTTCGTTGATTTCTGTCATCAGAAAGTTGAATTGCCCTTCATCCATAAATGCAAGCAACTCACTCCCAGCTTGGGTTTTTTCAAGCTCGTTGCGAAGTTTTTCTATTTGAGCAAGTAATTGTGCTATCTCAGCGATATCTCGTCTCATAGGTCGCACATTTCCTGAGACATAGTTCATTGGATTGCCGATTTCATGTCCTATCCCCGATGTGAGCATTCCTATAGAGGCCATTTTCTCAGACTCAATAAGCTTCATCTTGGCTTTTTGCAGGTTGGATAAAACCTTTTTCAACTCTTCATTTGCCTGCTGTAGTTCTGATGTACGACGAGAAACCATCTTCTCCAATTGCTCATTGGATTGATTGAGGTCCATTTTGGTTTTTTCACCGACACCAAGTGCAAAAAACAGAATATGAATCAGTTGGCCGAGCCTGGAAATATGACCCCAGTCATCCGCAAAATCCAGTGAAGCTAATTCAAAAATGAATCCCGCAAGAAGAAATATTGTACCGGTAATAAAGTAGCTGAAGGGCCCCTTTTTCCGAATGTACATATACACGAGAAAGATGCTTGAGAGTATGATAGTAAACAGGAAGACCACCAAAGTCATCCAAGCAATAACCACGTACTTCGCGCCAAAAATAAAAAGAAGTACACCCGCTAAAAACGCAAAAATATTGAGCACCACCGTGTCTTTAAAGACTTTATAGATAAGGGGGAAATTCCCCTTGATATCTACCACATGTCTTAAAAATTGCCAGTAAATGACGGCAATCGGGAATGGTAGAATAATCATGTATCTGGCAACAAACCCATGCTCTGTCAGGAAGTGGGTAAAGAAAATACCCGTTCCCAACAAGGTAATGAGTGTCATGGCCAGTAGGTAAAGCGCTAGGTATAAGTAAGGAGGGTACTTGCTCTGAAGATAAATCAGCAGACTAAAAATGAGCATCATCAAAAAACCTCCAATAAACAAAGCATCAAATAACATTTTATTGGAGATGTATTCGGCCCATTTCTGCGATGATCGAACGATCATTAATCCCCTGATAGGTCGAAAGGACCTGTAGACTTTTATGGTAAACTTGGCAGTCTCTCCAGGAGGAAGCCTAACTCTCACGACATTCCATATCCCTAGCTGTTTTTCATGGTTAGGGAGATCAAAACCTGTAACCAGGTAGTCATTTGGTCGATCAGGATTCTGATAATCAACTACGACTCGGACGTGATCTTTGCGTCTGAAATCAAGATACCACTCAGAAATCTCATTGACCTCATTGCGCAGGGAAAAGTGAAAGCTAAGTGAATCGTAACCTGAATTGAAACGGAGAAGCTTTTCCGGGTCTGCAGGAAGTCCGGTAGATAGATCCTCGATCACTAAGCCATCCTCTGACCGCAAGGTCAATGGGCCTTCATCAGCTAATACTATTTGTCCTTGAAGTAACAGAGGGCATAGCAAAGCCAAAAGAATAATGTACCGGAGCTGATTGGACAATTATCTTAAGGAAGTTAGGTTTTGGTTTGTCTAAAGGTAAAAAAGCCGTAGGGCTTTACCCAATTATTCAGAAAAGAATACAAATAGCTAGTTCAACTTCCACAGAAACGTCGTGATAACGATTTGAGATGTATTGAATCCGATCCGACAAAGATAAGTCTAGTAAATTCGCCTCCATAAATTCTCTAATATTGAAATATGTGGAATAGGTATAAATCCCAAATACTGTCGGTAGGACTGGCTTGTATCACGCTAGTAGCACAGGCACAAGAAACCGCCGAAGAGCAAACAGGAAGCTGGTTGATGTATTTTGGCACACACAAACTCACGGATAGATTTAGTATCCACTCTGAGCTACAGTTGCGGTTATATGAACCTACCACCAATTTCAATCAGCTGCTGCCAAGAGTGGGGCTCAACTATCATATCAATGATGACGCCATGGCTACCGGAGGCTACGCCTATATACCCACCTCTTCGTTCGTTAAAGGTGAAAGAGAAGTCACCTCCACCGAACACCGGATTTGGCAACAATTTATACTGAGAAATAAACTAGGAGGTCTCAAGTTTGAGCATCGCTACCGGTTAGAGCAAAGATGGATTAGTACAGAAGGAGACTCTGACTACCGTAATAGAGCGCGATATCGGCTCTTCTTCTCTGTCCCACTACAAAATCCGCAAGTCGAATCAACCCATTTTTTCCTGGCCTTCTACAATGAGATTTTCTTGAACCTGAGTGATAACCCATTTGATCAAAATAGACTTTATGGTGCTTTGGGATATAAAGCTAGCCCACTTGTTAGTTTACAAGCTGGTTTTCTTAGACATAGAGCTGGTTCTCTGAACCTAAATAGGCTACAGCTAGCATTGTTCCTCAATACTTAGATCAGTTTTCATCATAGTTGACCACATCCTCCTGCAACGGAATATAGATCATAAAGGTGGTCCCCTGGCCTACCTCACTTTCCATGATCATTCGACCATTGTGTTCGCTAATGATCCTACTGGAAATGGCCAACCCTAGTCCTGTACCTTTCCCCACCTCTTTGGTGGTAAAGAATGGCTCAAATATCTTATGCTTAATGTCCTCGGGTATACCTTCTCCCGTATCTCCTATTTCAATGACCAGGTCTTCTTCTTTCCTGGAGGACTTAATGGTGATTTCACCTTGACCTGATATAGCGTGGATAGCATTATCGATGAGATTCAGAAAAACCTGACTGAGTTTCCCAGGGATACATAGGAGCTTTGGAAGTGTTTCGTCAAGATCGATGGTTATTTTGATCCTATGTTTGACATTGTGCTGAATAAGCCGAATGGTAGATTGAAGGGCAAGATTGATATCACTCAAAACTCGCTCGTCTTGATCAGTCCTTGAGAAATTCCTCAAGCTCGTCACTAGCTGCTTCACTCTAAAAGTGCCATCTTCTATACCAAGTACAAGGCTTTTGATCTCTTCTAGCAAAAACTTAAAGTTGGCATCCTCCACGAAGGCCACAACCTCCTGGCCTTCCTTGGTGGATTTCAGTGACTCAGATCGATCTCTTATCATTGCAATTAACTGCTCGATATCTTCCACATCCCTAATGAGAGGTTTCACATTACCCGACACATAATTGATTGGATTTCCAATCTCATGGGCCAGTCCGGAAGTCAACTGTCCAATAGACGCCATCTTTTCCGTCTCGATCATCTTTGACTCCGTGGACTTCAGTTCATCAAGAGCTTTGAACAAGTCCATATTTGTTTTTTGGAGTTTTTGTTCCGTCTCTTTCAAGTAACCAATATCAAAAAGCACACCTAGCACATAGGGCTTACCATCGATAATGAGTCTCCTTTTATTGACCTGTACCCATTTCTTTTCGCCCCCGGGCCATACTATTCTCGTTTGGAATTCAAATTCCTCTCCATTTTGAAGAATAAGCTTATCCTCCTTCTTTACTCGCTCCACTTGATCATCATAGGAGTATACTTCCTCCACGGTCTTACCTATGACATCGTCAATTTCGAGATCAAACACTTCAGCACTGGCTTTATTCAAAAAAATATATTTTCCTTGCTGATCTCTCACAAAAACCAGTGTAGGAACTTCATCGAACAGCTGCTGATAGAAATTGCGCTGCTTCTCCAACTCCGAGGTCCGCGCAGATACCAGAGAACCGAGCCTTTCTTGCGACTCCTCTAATTGTTGACGAACCTTTTTACCTAGTCCTACGGAGAAAAACAAAATCTCTAAGACAAAACCAACCCTTGACACATAACCCCACTCTGGCTTGGAGTCCCAAAGTATAGCATCGTAAGAGGAAGAAAGAAGCATAACAATTGACCCGTATACAAAGTACTTCCCGATTGGATCACGTGATTTGAATACCCTGTATAGAATAAAAAAAGCGGCTCCAATATTGACCAATACTACGCCCTGAGTGATCCGCGATACCAATCGATAATTCTCAGCGGACCATAGAAAAAAGATCATCGCTATGACGAATAGGCCGATATCCGCAATGACTAAGTACCACAGCGCCTGGTAGGTTCTCTTCAGCTTTGACTTGACATCGATCATGGCCCTCAAGAAACCCCAATAAAAGAGGGGAGCTAACAAAAGTGTAGCAATGAAAATAAGGGTAGACTCCGGATATTCAATTAGGATATAGTCTCGAAGAAGACCTGAAGCAAAAATGAAAAACAAGTAAATCATCAACAGATACAAGGCAAACTGCAAATAGCCATTGAACCTGGTTTGTGCAAAGAGGATCAGGTTGTACAAAACAATGATGAACAATATCCCCTGGAATGTAACGTCTTTTAGCAGTTTGTAAGATACATGCTTAGTCCACGACATGTGGTCTCGTATAGTGAGGTTGAAATCGTGATAATGCGCCTGTTGCTTGAGTCTGATGAGTAATTCCTTTGATGCTCCGGGGTCCAGATGGACAGACAATGCGTTCCATTGTCCAAGTTGTTTTCGTGAGCCTGGAACCAAGTAGCCAGTATACATCACTTTCTCAAAATGGTCCAAACCCATTCGTAGCTCTACAAAATCATTTCTGGCAAAATCTATGACCCAGTTGCCTCCGTCACCGTATTCATTTCCGTTTTGAATTTTAAACTTCAACCAATAGGACTTACTTTGGTCAACGTCCATATTGGGAAGCAAAGGTTGAAAATCAGTAGGGACCTCACCATCCGACAACTCCTGCGCAACTAATACAGCACCATAAAAATCTTGAAGTTGGATCGTAGGCTTTTCCAACACAACGGTACTCTGAGCGGCCACAGCTTTTGCTACACATAGCAGCGTCAGTAAAAGATTAAATCTGAGGCTCCTTCCCACTTTGGTTGGCGACTTCATTGTCGTTTGAATTTGTCTACAACCACTATTTTCAGGGCCTAGACACTTGCAAAATAGGAAAAACCTAGGTGATAGTTGAACAAAACTTTCACAAATTAACAGCCTTGCAAAGTATCGGGTTTTGCTTGTATTTCATTGCATGAGATGTTGCAACCTGTGTAGCGCCTGTTGATTACTTTCCAAGTCTATGTTCTGAATAATACTTTTTTTCTCCTTACTGGTCAGATGCCAGCTAAGCGATGCTCGATTGATTTCCTTCCTACTGGCCTCCTGGGCTTGAGAGGAAAAGTTACTGTTTTCAAAGATCGAATAGGAATCATATTCTAGTTCTACTGTTTGCAATGGTACCCTGATCCATTCCACTGCAGCCTCCAGTCGGTCATCATTATTGATGTCTTGCATATTGCCCATGTTATTATAAACACTTGCAATAGGATAGCTTAGCCTGTCCACCAAAGACGGGTAGGATTTGGGTGCTACAGGAGCCTCTTTTTTGGTGTCTCTAATAGCTAATATCACAACACCAGATGTATTTTCTTCTATCCAGTCCCTGAAAACAAACAAAAACCACAGGGCATCTGATACTCCAAAGTTGTCAGAAATACCCGCATCCATAATTTCTATTCTAGGTGAACTTGGAAGGCTTATAGTTGGAGTGATATATGGAAAAGAAGCTGACATCCGCAATGCCGATAGAAAGCTTAGCGAATCAGCTGACTGCTCCCTAAATAGGCTATTGAAATCTACTCCCCTCACCTTGTCATTTCCAAATGAGCTATGACCTGGTTCGCCTAGTCCCATGAAAGATACGGGCTGGGTCGATATGTACAACTTTCTGCCATCATTGGCTATCGTTGGAGAAAGAATCATCATGGGTATCGTTGCCTTAGACTCATCGTTTTGATAATCCATTAGGCTTCTGTTTAATATCCCTCCGAGGTTTTCATTTAGCTTTTGTTCAAAATGATATCCCCTATCTTTTAGATATTTCCTACCAGCAAAGTCAAAGCTGCGAAAACGAAAAAATGTATCATTTACCAACAAACTAAAAATAATCACATTGAGATTGTCTTTCCCAATGTTTTCGAGAAGTTGGGTTGATTCTAAATCGACTGTGGCACCCAATAATTTTCGCCGGTACAATTCACGATAGTATGCCGCACCAATCATCCCTCCCGAAGCTCCCGTAATCAATACTGTTTGCTTCATCAACTGGCCTCCTAGTACGCTATCAGCTTTTTGCATACCATTTACGGTCCAAAGTGCTGCACGTTGTCCTCCACCTGAGACACACTGAAAAATCATTTTAGGTCTCGGGGTATCCTGCTTCTGTTTCCAGTTTTCTAGCACGGAGAGCATTTGCTCTTTATCGCTTTGGTAAATTGATGGTTTGGTCAAATGGCTTAGGCTCTCTAGCGTGTAATCGGCTTGCGAGCTATAGTCAAGTCCACCGGCCGGATGTAGGCCTTTGATTACACCGGCTTTTGTCAACACATTGGAAAGCAGGAAAATTGCTAAAGCGAAAGCCACTCCCCAGCCTTTGAACCAGTAGGAAACAGCACCAACAAGCATCAGTAAAATAGCGAAAAGTAGCATTGCACTGGCTGCAGCAGGAATTTGAAAAACAGCATATTCAACTAGTCCGCCTAGTACCAATACGAGCGCAATTACGATCAACTCTAATACCACAGAGTTGAAATGGTTCTGATCAAATACCTTCAGTACCGAGCTTTTATCATAAAAGTCGTTTAGGTGTTGGCATTGCCTCAACTTCAGCTTTAGATCCAGGTAACTATCTACCCTGTATTTGGCCTGCCTGGTCTCCTTGAGCTTGTTCATCACGCGCTCTCTACTTAGCACATTTTTTCTTAGCCGCTTGTCTACACTACCGGTCAGATATTTGAAAATATCCTTATTTGTAAACCGGAAATAGATCATGGTGACCAGGGTAATAGTCAATGTCCCACCTAACAGGCCTAGGATGTATTGGCAAAGTTCCCACCAACCTTTTTCTGGATCATCAGCGTGGAAAAGCACGACAGATAGCATGTAAAACAACAGCGCCGCCAGAGGAATAAGGCTATTGTTCAGTGTAAACTTAGCAAAGGGTTTCTCCAATACGCCTACAAAGGTGAAATGATGGCCAATAAGTATGTAACAGGTGATATGGAAACCCATCGTCAGAATACCAAATGCTATCCCCACAATAAAAAAGCTCTTAAAGCCCACCTCATTGATATACTCAGGGTCCAGAAAAAGCAGGTGGATCCCGTACACACTCCCCACTCCGCCTGATATGGAGGTAATCAGAAAAATCCATACAAAAACTAGTGCTAAATTTTTCTTGATATGTATAAATGTAAGCTGAATTGGAAATGAAAATAGTATCTTATTCCAGACTGACATCATCTAAATAGGGCCCTGTGACTTTTTGTGCCAATAATTTATATAATAATTGTACTACGTAACTTGGTAATTCTAATTAAAAGCTGAAAATTGAACGTTTACATTTATTAGTCCCCGGTGAAATGGAATACGAAGAACTAGAACTGTCTGGCAAGGATGGTGTTAGGCTACATACGCGGTTTTGGACGGTGGAAAACCCCATAGGTGTCGTTTGTTTGATCCACGGATTTGGGGAACATATTGGCAGGTATCATCACGTGGTAGCTCACTTTAAAAATCATCGATGGAGTGTGTTTGGGGTTGACCTGAGAGGTCATGGATTATCTGAGGGCAGCAAGGGTCATGCCCCGTCCTATGATATACTCCTGGAGGATATAGAGGAACTCATCAAGTGTGCTCGTGCTGAGTACACAGACCTGCCCATCGTATTATTGGGTCACAGCTTGGGCGGAAACCTTGTCCTCAACTATACTATCTCAAGAAATGTCAACGAGTTGACGGGGTTTGTAGCCTCATCACCATGGCTAAAACTTGCATTTGAACCTCCAGCCTGGAAAGTCAAGCTAGGAGCTATTGCAGCCAAAATACTCCCAAGCCTCAAACAGCCCAATGGCCTCAATGCCATTCATTTAAGTAAAGATCCCGAGGTAGTAAAAGCCTATCAGACTGATCCTTTGGTCAATTATAAAATTTCAGCGGGTTTGTTCGACATGATTACCCAAAAGGGTCATTATGCTATAAATAACGCCGACAAGATTAAACTTCCCGGATTAGTTTATCATGGCTCAAGTGATCAAATTATATCTATTGAAGGTACCAAGTCTCTGGTAGAGAAGGTTGGAAAACATATCGATTGGGTCGAATGGGAAAATGTCTACCATGAGCCTCATAACGACATTGAGCAGGAACAGATACTGAAGTCCATTACAGATTGGCTCGATAAGTTGGTGTAAGACAACTGTAATTTTCATTGATACAAAAAAAGCCGTCATAATTGACAGCTCCTTTTCACATCTATAATTACCTGTTTGACATATTACATATTGATCTTGGCTGAGGTAGCCGAGCCCTCAGTTGTTGTATTTTGCAAATGAGGTTTTCCTAGAAAATATACTTCCCGTGACCTGCCATCAAAAAAATCAATTCTAATATTGAAATATAGGCTGCTCAACAAGTCAACCAGCCCTCCATGAACGTTGGGCTTATCAAATAAAAAGCCACTAACACCTCTAAGTACATAGAAGTCAGCTACCTTTTGCTGCACCATCATCAGTATTCCCTCCTTTTGCTCAGAAAGCATCGCCTTGAAAGAATACAATTTACCATCAACCGCAAATCTTATATTGACCAGCAAGTTATTGACTCTCTCGATCTCCACATCCGACTCTTGATTACCGCGCTGGTTTGAAATAACCAGGCTCCCACTGTATTTACCGCTTAATTGCAGTGCTAAATTCAACTCCATCTCGTATTTTCATAAATCTGATGATGCAAATCTGGCATATCAGGCCTTCTTCTCAATACGACCAAGAGTCAATGGGAATTATTCTGGTTAAGGCAGTGCTTTACGGACCAAAACCTTAGAATAGTACAGTTTTAACTAAAAAAATCAGTACAACTCCTGGTAGTATTGAGCAGCCATTCTCCTACTGGTAAACTCCGGTATAACATCTTCCATACCTTTAAAAACGATATTGTTCCATTTGTCAGGGTCATTGTAGTAGATAGGAATTACCTTGTTTTCCAGTGTTTTATAAAGATTTTCTGCATCAGCTTTGTCCTGTTCTTCTACTGGCAGCGTATGATCCAGTGGTGGCAAGACAAAACAGTTTTCTTCGTCTGCAGCAAACTCCGGTATCCATCCATCGAATGTGGATACATTCACCGAACCATTCATAGCCGCAGTCATACCGCTTGTTCCAGATGCCTCTCGAGTGATTCTGGGATTATTCAACCAGATATCCGATCCTGTTTTCAACTGCTTGGACAAAGCCATCTCATAGCCAATAAGCACAGCAAGATTTTTCTTATACTTAGAATAGGAGATCAAATGGTCAAATGTGCTGATTGCTGCAAAATCTCTGGGATATGGCTTACCGGACCATATGATCTGGACTGAATACTTTTGGTTGTTAATGATCCGCTCCAACCGATCCAAGTCATATAGCAATAGGTCAGCTCGCTTATAACCAGCAAATCTCCTCGCCCAAACAATTGTAAGTGCCTTAGGGTCAAATATCTTACCAGTCTGATTAGCTACCGTATCTAGAAGCTCCTTTTTCAATTCTAGTTTTCGCTTGACGTAAGCCTTCTTGTCTTTCTTTTCAAAGGCCTTACGAACGGTGCTATCCTGCCAATACAGCTGATTCTGGGCATTTGTAATAGGTATGATCTCACTGACACCCTCAAAATCTTTCCACATATCTGTAGCCACTCTTGCGTGCAGTTTGGAAACGGCATTAGATTTTTTAGACAATCTCAGGGCAGAAACCGTATAGTTGAGATTTCCATTCTCTAGCGTTACTTCAGTCAATTCCTTGTCATCCAAAACCCTGCCGAAAAAGCCCATCCTATTCAGAAACTTACCATCCCTCTCCTCATTACCAGCTTTTTCAGGGGTGTGCGTGGTAAACGCAAAGTGATCCTTAGAGACACCTTTATCTTTGAGATAGTAAAAAGCCGGTAGACCGTGCCCTTCATTGAGATGATAGATGTCAGCGCCCCCTAGTTTTTCCACAAGCTTTGCTCCTCCAATACCCAAAATAATGCTCTGAGATATTCGAGTAAGCTCATTGGCATCGTATAATTTGTCAGTG